>CAZFOX010000220.1:0-7561 GCA_964520565.1 uncultured bacterium
GATTGATCGTATTCACCGGAGTCAGCGGTTCGGGGAAATCGTCCCTGGCATTCGATACCATTTACGCCGAAGGGCAACGGCGTTATGTTGAATCGCTTTCCGCTTACGCACGGCAATTCCTGGGGCAGATGGAAAAGCCAAAGGTGGATTACGTCGAAGGACTATCCCCCGCTATTTCTATCGAACAAAAAAGCACCAGCAAGAATCCCCGCTCCACGGTCGGGACCGTGACGGAGATTTACGACTACCTGCGTGTCCTTTTCGCCCGTTGCGGTACGCCGCACTGCCCGGAACATAACACGCCTCTTTCTTCGCAGACACTGGATCAGATCGTCGATCAGATTCGCGAACTGTCCGAAGGTACTCGTTTTATGATCCTGGCGCCCAAGATCCGGCAGCGTAAGGGCGAATATAAAGAACTGTTGGATGCTGCCCGCAAGGATGGTTTTGTCCGCGCCCGCATCAACGGTGAAATTATCGAGTTGGACAAGAAAATCACTCTGAATAAAAAGATGGCGCACACCATCGAACTGGTGATTGACCGGCTGGTCATGAAACCGGATATCCAATCGCGCCTGTCCGATTCCGCCGAACTGGCCTTGCAACAGGGAGGGGGCGTTCTGCTTGTCTCCATTCCCGGCGAGGCAGACCGCATGTTCAGCACACAAAACGCCTGTCCGGAGTGTGGATTCTCCATCGCTGAAATGACTCCCCAACATTTTTCATTCAATCACCCCCTGGGCATGTGTCCGGCCTGTCATGGGCTGGGGCGAAAGATGGAACTCGATCCCGACCTGATTGTACCCGATCCGAGCCGTTCGGTGGTGGATGGAGCCATTCTTCCCTGGAAGAACGTTTTCGTGGATGGCAAGGATTCCTTTTGGGGAGAGCGAGTACGCCGCAATCTGGAGAATTTCGCCAAAGAGCAACGGATTTCGCTTACCAAACCCTGGAACACTCTATCCAAACGGGCGCAGGAGATGCTGCTCTATGGGAATAAAAAGGAACGCAGCTCGTACCGGGGTATCATCCCGGTTTTGGAGCGATGGTATCAGCGCACGTCTTCAGAAGGATTCCGGAATCACATTCTGCAAACGTATATGCGCCGCGTTCCCTGCGAGGTATGCGGCGGCAGCCGCCTGCGCAAGGAATTTCTGGCAGCCCGTTTCTGTGGAAAGACCATCAATGAAATCACCGATATGGATATTGCCGCAACCCGGCAATTTTTTCAACAAATTCAATTAACGGCTACACAGGAAAAAATCGCAGGTTCCGTTTTGAAAGAAATACGCGAGCGGCTGCTTTTTCTGGAGAACGTCGGGCTGGATTATTTAACCATGAGCCGTTCCGCACCGTCGCTCTCCGGAGGCGAGGCGCAACGAATTCGCCTGGCCAGCCAGATCGGCAGCGCTCTGGTTGGAGTTCTCTACGTTCTCGACGAACCCAGCATCGGACTGCATCAACGCGATAACCGTCGCTTGATCGATACACTCATACAACTGCGCGATTTGGGGAATACGGTTCTGGTGGTCGAACACGATGCCGAAATGATGGAAGCGGCCGACTTGATCGTCGATTTCGGTCCAGGCGCGGGATTGGATGGCGGCGAAATTGTCACCGCCGGCCCTCCCGATGCGATACGCGCCCACCCCACATCGCTGACCGGCGCTTATCTTTCGGGTCGGAAGGAAATTTCTATCCCTGCTCTGCGACGATCGGGAAGCGGTCATAGTATTGAAATCATCGGCGCGTCCGAAAATAACCTTCGGCACATTAATGTCCGGATTCCACTGGGAGTCTTCACCTGTATTACAGGCGTATCGGGATCCGGTAAAAGTACGCTTGTTACAGAGATTCTTTTTAAAGCGCTGGACCGCCTGTTGCACCGCTCGCATACCATTCCCGGTGTACATAAGGAGATACGGGGGATCGAGCATATCGATAAAGTAATCGAAATCGATCAAAAACCCATCGGTCGAACGCCCCGTTCCAATCCTGCAACTTATGTGAAGGCGTTCGATCCGATCCGCAATCTGTTCGCCCAACTACCCGAATCGAAAATGAGAGGATACAAACCGGGACGCTTTTCCTTTAACGTCTCCGGTGGCCGTTGCGAGGCCTGTTCGGGTGATGGCGTTAACCAGATCGAGATGCATTTCCTGCCGGATGTTTATGTCACTTGCGACGTCTGCCAAGGCAAACGGTTCAATCGAGAGACATTGCAGGTTAAGTATAAAGGATACTCTATCGCCGACGTGCTCGATCTGACGGTCAAGGAAAATCTGGAACTCTTCGAGCATTTTCCCCGCATTACCCGAATCCTGGATACTCTGAGCCATGTGGGTTTGGATTATATTCATCTAGGACAACCCGCCCCCACTCTGTCCGGCGGCGAAGCGCAGCGGGTGAAATTGGCCAAGGAACTTTCCCGCCGGGATACGGGGAACACGCTTTACATTCTGGATGAACCGACCACGGGACTTCATTTCGACGATATCAACAAATTACTGCGAGTGCTCAATGAACTGGTCGATCGTGGAAATACGGTTGTGGTCATCGAACATAATCTGGATGTCATCAAATGCGCCGACTGGATTATCGACCTGGGTCCCGAGGGGGGAGATAAGGGGGGACTTGTAGTGGCCGCCGGAACGCCGGAAGCCGTGGCCGCGCATTCCTCCTCCTATACAGGAGAATTCTTACGGCCTATCCTTAACGGAGTACCGATCGGGCAGAATAATCGCTAAGATCAATAAAAAAAGGAGCTTATCATGACCCTGCCGAATCCAATCCGCTCGGAAGGGCGTTCTTTGAATCAAATGCGGGAAATTACCTTCGAGCGTGGATATCTCGATTTTGCGGAAGGGTCGTGTCTCGTATCTTTTGGACGTACACGAGTCATATGTTCTGCATCCATCGACGACCGCGTTCCACCTTTCTTGATGGGAACCGGTCAGGGCTGGGTAACCGCCGAGTATTCCATGTTGCCCAAATCCACACGGCAAAGGACTCCCCGCGAAAAAGTCCGCACAGGCCGGGCGCAGGAGATTCAACGGCTGATCGGGCGATCCTTGCGGAGTGTAACTGCATTGCCCCTGCTTGGCGAACGTACCATTTATCTCGATTGCGATGTCATCCAAGCCGATGGAGGAACTCGTACCGCCTCCATCAGCGGATGCGCAGTCGCTTTATACGACGCCCTCCAGTTCATCCGAGTTCCCCCTCAGGGAATTGGTAGCGGCCGTCAGCGTCGGCTTGGTGAATAATACGATCTGCCTGGATCTGGATTATAGCGAAGATAGCATCGCCGATGTGGATTTGAACGTGGTAAAAACCGAATCCGGGCGCTTCGTCGAGATTCAGGGTTCAGCCGAACATAACACTTTCGATCAAGAACAGCTAAACCATTTGTTGAAAGTTGCCGATGAAGGTATAGCAAGAATCATTTCCACCCAGCGCGCCATTCTGGGATTGGAAAATAGTGCGTGAATCTTGTATCCCGAATGTTGTCATATACAATTTAAATGAAAGAATAACGGATTGAATTGTTTTCCTTTCGGGTTGAAGCTCAGGAAGAATCCATCTGTGGAGAGCTTCTTTGATGAACGGCATATTGGCGCTCTTTTCTTTCCGTATTTCTGCCATTCCGGTCGTTATCGCACAGGGAAGTACCTTGAATTTCAAGGTATTCGAAAGTTCGTCCGTCGATTCCACTGTGCTGGTATACAGCCTGATTGCAATCATGATCACGATCCTTTTGATCGTGTTCGGAACCTACCGCTATAAGCGTTGGAAGAAATTCAAAGAATTTGAAACCGAAATGAAAGCGCTGGATCTGGAACCCGAACAGGAAGGAACCCTGGCGGAAATGGTCAAGCGCTATTCCATGGACGAGCCGGTTAATATCCTTTTTTCGGCTCGGTTGTTCGATGAAATGGCTTCCTCGGAGATAAAACGCGTATTGGGAAGCGCGGCTTCCATCAAGTTGAAACAGGAATTTATCGACAAGGTTTATTTTATTCGCACCAAAACCTACCATCCGGATTGGCTGGCTTCGGAGATTCATACCAAAAAAGCCATCCAGCCGTCGAAATCAGCGGTGTAAGCGATTTTGAATCAGGATCAAGAGTGGATGGGAATAGACACGCCGATAGTAGACGTGGGGATTCCCCCCAAAAATCCGTTTAAACCGTTCAACCCCTTCCAATCCTCCACTCGCGCCGAAATTAAAGATTCGATAATCCCGCAGACAGGCATCGCGAATAATTTCACTCATTAATAACCGGGCAGCATTAACCTTGGAATCGTGGAGATCGCTGGCTCCGGCGAAGTACTGCGCTTCTCCTTTTCCATATAGGATAACATTTCCCGCAATCGCCCGATCCCGATAGTAGGCCAGCCAAATCCGCACTTCTTCGCCCGGCCAATCGCGTAACGAATCGAAAAACCGGATCGGCAGGGTTTCCACTCCATCCCAGCGATCCATGGCCTTTTGGTAAAGGGATTTCATGGCATCGACCGCTTCCAATCCATTCGACCAATTGATTACGACACCCCGATCGCGCGCGCGGCGGATGGCTGTTCGATTTCTTCCCTGGAAGCAATTCGACCAGATTTCTTCAAAGGAATCGGATAATTGGAGGATGTGAGTAGACGCTATCCGCGTATCGATGTATTGCGTTGTTTCATCGGAAGAACTATTTTCTGTAAGGATGGGCGGTTCACTGATTTCACAACGGGGAGCACGCAACGTCAACACTTTTTTTACTGCTGCTTGATCGTGTTCCACCATCAGCGGTTGATCGCCGATAAGGCCGCCATAACCACCCCATGGCAACGATTCCAGTTTTCCGATTCCCCACCGCCGTGGTAGAAAAAACAGAGGCAGAATGGCTTCCTTCCCGTCGGAAAAGTGAAACCAGCGATGACAAGCCGTGGCTTTTGGAATTGCCATTTGAAGGATGGACGACCATCCGGGTGTTTGGAAATAGGAATAGGTTCCCAGGCGTTGCAGAATATCATTCCAAAGGGATAGCGGTTTCTCACCGGGCAGTCTGGCGCAATCTGTCACCACAACCGGTCGTTCGTCCATAACTTATTCCCGTTTCCAGATCGGTCCGGTGGTTCGGTCGAGAGTAACCGTGATAACCCGGTATTCACCCATCGGCTTAATCTCAGACGACACGCCCAGCAGTTCGTGAATCGACGGAATAACGCTTAACCGCACCCGGTGATCCCGGCAGAGTCGAACAATTGGAACAATGTCGGCCATCGGCAAATCGGAATCGACAATCAGAACCTCATCCACCTTACGCGCGGGTAAAAGCCGCTGCAAATCGGATAGGGTTCCCAGGCGAATAGGAAACGAAACCTTCTCACCGGTTTCAGCGCGAGTCCCCACGATTCCCAGCGGCATATTTCCCCATTCCGGATGATCGATCATCGATTCCGCGATCTCCGCGGATAAATGACTGTCTCCCACCAGAATAATGCGATCCAGATTGATTCCGTATCGATGCAACCAGCGATCCGTAGCCAGAAACAATCCCCGCCACCCCGCCAGCGCCAGGAAGGAAAAGATTCCAAAAAATCCGAATACGACCCGGGAAAAGCCAGTGAAATTATAGAGTTGGAAGAGATATTTTAAGAATAAAAATTGAAATCCGATCAGAAGGAAAACTGTCGTCATCGCGGCTTTCAACACCCGAACAATCAAATCTTGAAATGTTAAGTATTTATTACGGTCATAGAGTCGGCAAAACCACATCGATACGACCGCCAAAAGAGATACTGCCAACATCAGATCGCTATAGGCGGGCAGACTCAAAAGAGAGGGATGGTCGGCAAAAGGATCGGCCTGATTGGAAAACACACCGCTGCGAAAATACAACCAACAGGAAAAAAGAAACAAAAGGGGTGCGATCAGGGCATCGCCTGCTCCCAGAAGTAAAGGCCGCACCCATCCGGCAACTCGTTTTTGAGTACGATACGTAAAAAGATCGATTAGCAAAAGGAAAAAATAGGGCGCGCTGACCATAACACGCCGCCAGACGACCTTGGGACGCTGGTACAACCGGTAAAGAGCTTCGATGCCCCATTGCTGCATCCACAGAGGCGCTCGTTTTTCCCGTCCGGCAATCATATTAAATGCTCCGCCGATGCCGATCGCCAACGAAACGCCTAATCGCTTCCGGTTCCGGTGTATCCACTTTTCCTGCCGAGGGCAGCCAAGCGCTACAAATAAAACCTTCGGAGCGGCTTTCAGAACGGCCTGAAGGGTTTTTTCGTCTTCACCGGGGATCTTTTCAAACTCGAACGGCGGACAATACGTTCCTGCGATCCGCAATTCGGGAATCTGTTCCTGCAGACGGCGAGCCGCTTCATCTGCCACGCCTTCTTCCCCGCCGAGGAAAAACACGGAAGCATTTTCCTCCGCGGCGATGCGGCAGATAGCGGGAACCAGATCCACTCCGGTTATTCGCGCTTTCAGAGGCGTTTTGTGCCAATAGGAAGCGTTGACCACCTGCATCCCATCCGCCACAACCAGATCGGCGTCGCTTAATACCCGCCGAAAAGCCGGATCGCGGCGGGCCAGAATCACCTGTTCGATGGCGGGAGTCACGACCTGGTGGGTTCGGTCACTGCGGATCATAGCGCGAACGCGTTCCAACGCCTCATCCCACGAGACGTTATCGATCTGAACGCCCAGGATTTCAATCCGCTCCATTTCGTTTCCCTATTTGCAAGAAGGATTCCCCTATTGGGGCTTCAATGAATTTCTCTCATTACTATAAGGGCGGGAAACCGGGAAGAAAAGGAATCGATGCAAAACATCCTACCGATCGCTCCTTCCAAATACCCTTGCCATTCCCACCGACCGAAGTGAGAATGATGACGAAGAAAACCAGGATTCCTGTCAAACCGTCTGTACGATCATTTTTCATTGGATTGGTGGATTATGTACGAAGTATGCGTCACCCGGAAATTTTCCTCCGCTCATTTCCTCCGCGATTACACCGGGAAATGCGCGGACTTGCATGGACACAACTGGAAAGTCGAAGTATATTTCCGCGCGCCCGATATATCGGCCAATGGCATTATGATTGATTTTTTGGATATCGGCACCGCGTTGGACGGCCTTTTGGATCGATTGGATCACGGCATCATTAACAACATCGCACCATTCGATACAGTCAATCCGACCTCCGAAAATCTGGCGCACTGGTTTTATACCGAGATCGGCCAACGCATGCCCGCCGGTTCGCCTAAGCCCTGCCGCGTTCGAATTTGGGAGACGGCGGACGCTCACGCCTCCTATTGGGAAGATCCGGAATGAGAATCTCGGAAATCTACCGCAGCATTCAGGGCGAGTCGACTTATGCAGGCCTCTCCTGCTCGTTTATCCGGACAGCGGGTTGTTCCCTGCGTTGCACTTATTGCGATACCGGATATGCCTTGAGCTTCCAATCCGGCAAAGAAATGACGCTGGACGATATTATGGCGCAAACTCGGAAACTGGGATTCGATCTGGTGGAATTAACCGGCGGTGAACCCCTGGAGC
>CAZFOX010000221.1:0-7553 GCA_964520565.1 uncultured bacterium
GATTCTATGCCGACGTCGCTGTGCTGGCGATTCCCAAAACGCCGGAGGACGCCCGAATTCCAGATATTGACGAAAAGGCGCTTTATCTGCGCCATCCCTATACCTCCCGCCCCAACGTAAAACCCTACCTTCCCGCTCCAGCCACGTTCCCCGAAACGCCGCCGGAAGCCGCGATTCCCAAACGGAGCGTCATCGATCTAACCAGCCGCCTGCAATCCGATGGCCGGGTGATCTGGGATGCGCCGCCGGGCGAGTGGACGATCCTGCGTTTTGGACGCCGGAACACCGGGGCCAACACCCGCCCCGCTCCCCAGCCCGGCCTGGGATTCGAAAGCGACAAATTCGATCCCGCCGCGCTAGACGCCCATTTCGATTTCTTCATCGGTTCGCTGCTACGAACGATCGGCCCGCGCCCCAACAACCGCACCAACGGCTGGACGATGCTGCATATCGACAGTTGGGAAATGGGCGCGCAGAACTGGACGGCGAATTTCCGGCAAGAATTTCAAACCCGGCGCGGATACGATCCAACGCCCTACCTGCCCATCATGACCGGCCGCATTGTAGACAGTGTGGAGATATCCGAGCGGTTTCTCTGGGATATCCGCCTCACCGCGCAGGAACTCGTGATCGAGAATCACGCCCAGCGGTTGAAAGAACTGGGACGCCAGCACGGTTTCGGCCTCTCCATCGAACCGTACGACATGAATCCTACCTCCGACATGGTTTTGGGAGGTGTGGCGGACGTTCCCATGTGCGAGTTTTGGGCGCACGGGTATGGCTTCGATTCCACCTTCAGTTGCATCGAATCGACTTCGATCGCGCACACGCAGGGAAAACCGATTGTGGCGGCGGAATCGTTCACCTCCGATTCGAATGAGGCCTGGAAACTGTTCCCGGGCACGATGAAAAACCAGGGCGACTGGGCCTTGTGCACGGGGATCAACCGGTTCGTCTTTCACCGATTCGCCCATCAGCCCTGGCTGGATCGCCAGCCGGGAATGACAATGGGACCATACGGCGTGCACTGGGATCGCACGCAAACCTGGTGGCCGTTGATCGGAGACTACCACTGCTACCTGGCACGTTGCCAGTGGCTCCTTCGCCAGGGAACGCCGGTGGCGGATATCTGCTACCTGATTCCCGAAGGCGCTCCGCATGTATTTCTTCCGCCCAAATCGGCCTTGGAAGGCGAATTGCCCGACCGGCGGGGATACAACTTCGACGGTTGTTCGCCGGACGTTCTGATCGCGCACGCATCTGTCAAGAACCGGCGGATCGTTTTTTCGGGCGGCGCGGAATACCGTCTGCTCGTGCTTCCCGCCTTTGAAACGATGACCCCGGTTTTATTAAAAGCGATACAACGCCTGGCCGAATCGGGCGCAACGATCGTTGGCCCCGCGCCGCGAAAATCGCCCAGTTTATCCAACTATCCCCAATGCGACCGGGAGATCGAGACAATGGCGAAAAAATTGTGGGGAAATTCCCAAAATCCGATTCGGGATATCAAACCCGGCCAGGAAACCGACCTTTATCCCGAATACGAAGACACAGCGCGCGTGCTGTCTGGGATGGGTATTCCTCCCGATTTCGAAGCGGATGGTTCCATCCGCTACACTCACCGCCGCCTGGATAACCTGGATTTCTATTTCATAGCCAACCGGAAAGCCGAGTTCGTTCAAACTCCGTGTCGGTTCCGCGTGAACGATAGAACTCCCCAATTATGGGATCCACTAACGGGAGAAATTCGTCTCTTGTTCGAATACAAGCAACGCGGTGAAGTCTTGGAGATTCCCTTGCAATTCGAACCGCATCAAAGCTATTTCATCGTTTTCTCCGCCGCACCGATGCAAGCCGCTGGGGAAACCACGTCACAACGCAATTTTCTCACCGCATCGCCTATCGCTTCTATTAGTGGACCTTGGGAAGTTTCTTTCAAGCCGGAGTTCGGCGGCCCGGGCAAGGTACGTTTCGAGGAGTTAAAAGATTGGAGCCAATGCGCCGAGCCGGAGATTCGATACTACTCCGGCGTGGCGATCTATTCCACCACGTTCGATTTACCCCTTGCGTATCGCGGAAAAAACCACAGGCTGACGCTTGGTCTGGGCAAAGTGCACGAAATAGCGCGAGTAACGCTGAATGGAACCGATCTGGGCGGATTGTGGTGTGAGCCCTGGCGGGTGGATATCTCAAAAGCCGTCCGGGATACGGACAATCGCCTGACCATCGATGTAGCCAATCTCTGGCCCAACCGCTTGATCGGAGACGGAAACGTTCCCCAAGAAAAACGAATAACCTGGGCGGCATGGAATCCCTATAAGCCCAACGATCCTCTGCTACCCTCGGGACTGCTCGGCCCCGTGCAGATCATCAAAATGGAGTAAAACGTCGAGGGCGAGTTTTAATCTCGCCCCTCATCCATTCCACATAAGCGAAGATAAAAGAACGCGGTTGTCCCCGCCCGCAAGAAGGTAGCACCGCTCCCTCACGGTTCCCTCGCCGTGCGGAATATCTCGATCAACTCCAGCAAATCCGAGCGGTCGATGATCAACGAGCGGTTCAGCGAAAGATTGGATCGAAAGCCGATCACCGAAGCCTGTTTTTGCCAATCCTGCGCGAACGAAAACAGATCCAGGGCATCCAAACGTCCGTCCCGGTTGACATCTCCTGGTAGAACCGGCGTGGGCGTTCGCGCCGGTTTGGACGTGGGCGTCGGGGTGAAGATGGCAGGCGGAGATGGCGTAAAAGTCGGCGTGGCAGGAGAGAGAGGCGTAGACGTGAGCGTGGGCGTAAACGTAGGCGTCGGGGTTAAGGTGGGCGATGGTGCGGGTGTGGCGGTTGGAACCGCCTGCAGGACCTTGGCCGCGACAATGAACGTGCGATCCGTCGAGCTGAAACTGGTGACTTCGATAAAATAACGGGTGTTTTCAAGCGGAATACTGCCTCCCGATCCGATGACGATAGTTTCCTTGAGAGCGGTCTTCGAGAAGGTATAACTCGCATCGCCTCCCGAACTTCGCTCCCGCTGCACCTGGATGCGGTAATTGGTCGACGCAGAAAAAGTCACGGTGAGTTCGAGCGCCCCTTCCGAACCTTGCGGCTCGAGCAGGAACAGCGGGGCGTTACTGGATGGCCCCATCCCGCCCGCCGCCTGCGAGCCGATGGCCAACAACCGTACCCGCGCCTCGTCGTCCGGCAGCGACTGGCTATCCACATAAATATCCACGCCCGTAACCGTGTGCGCTTTCGAAACCGTTACGAAACTGGCGGCGCTGTGTCCTTCAGTTTCCCGATCGTCGATATTGTAATACTCCGGCCGCACCTGCCGTTGAAACGAAAGACCGGTGGACGATTCTGCATACTGTCCTACACTCGAGGTACCAATAAACGAGGGATCGATGGCTTCAACCATCACCTCGTAATCGCCGGGAGGCAATCCCTTCAATTGATACGATCCCTTGTTCGGTTCGAGCGTCCCGGTGACTGTCGAAGCCACCTGATTGAGTGGATCGGCGATATTCCGCGCAATCACGTTCACACCGGGCAATTGCCGGGTTCCGCGCCATACGGTTCCGGCAATCGATCCGCTGGAGTTGAGATGGTACACGTTAGGATACAGATTGGAAATCGAAAGCCGATCGTCGAGCGTCAAGGTCTTGCGAACGTCCTCCACTGCCGTGGACGAAGGAAACATGATTGGTACTGCGTCATCGTCGATAGCCGTGGAGTTGTAAGCGATTTCCCGAGAAATTTGGCTGTGATCCAGACCGCCCATATGCCCGATCTCGTGCAGGAGAGTGGAAAGGACTTCATCCTCGGTTTGGCTTTGTTCGCGGATGAAGTATCCATTGAAAATCGCCCGCGCCTGAACGATCTGGTTGCCAGACCGGTACAGGCTGGCGAAACCCAGAATATAAGTCTTGGCGTTATTACCCAGCAGGTCGTCGACAATCTCTCCATCGTCGTCGAATACAATCGGATTGGTTCCGCTGGGAAGATTGTCGAGAATTTGATTGTAGTTAGAAGCCGTTACATCCGTAGAGAGAGTTTTAGAGTCTCGGTAAAATCGAAGTCGCGATGTGGAAACCTTATTCCAGGTATCGAAGGCCGTTCCGATCAACGTATAGGCGCGAAAGTAGCTGATCGTACCCAGGCGCCCCGGATCGAGTGTAAAAACAAGCGACGACTTTGACTCAGGCCAAAGAACGGTTGTGCCGTTATTGACAAGGAGCGGCCCGCCGCTCCACGCTGGGTTAAGAATTGCTATGCTGAATACAATCAATAGAAAAAAACGCATAATTACCCGACTATTGTGCCGTGGGCGGGCGAACGATCAAGGGCGAGATTTCCAGGTCGCGGATCGCATCCACTCCGAAATAGGGAATTGTGACGGGATAGGGAACGGCGTAGTGTCCTTCAATCACACGCGTATCCTCGCCGGTTACGCCGAACGCCGGGGCAAAACGCGTCGACCGTCCACCGGTATGAACGCCGCCGAATCCATCCACCATAAAGATTCCCACCCGGCGACCTTGTGTGGCAACGGTTTCTCCCTTTTCGTTTTTCCCATAGAGAGGTGTATCGGAAATTTCAGTTTCAAAATCGCGCGCGATATCGAAACTAAAACCGCGCGCTGCAGAACCGAACGGATTGAGAAATTGCTGGTATGATTGCAATTCGGGTGTCCAGAGCACATCTTCGAAGAGAGCCAGAAAGAGAATGCCGTCCCCCCGTAAAACACCCAGACCGATGAATTCCGTTCCCTGGGGATTGGGTATCCACTCCATATCGCGATAAACGATGGGAGAATCCGTGCGAAGCGCGGGCAGGTTCGTCGTGTTCAGTGCGGGCGCGTCGCCCACCCGGTAGATACCACCCAGCGCGTCGAGAATGTACGCTCCCCGCCCGATCCGATCGGCGTTATAACAACTGTTGGAGAGATCGACCATCCGTCCCCGGTAGATTTCCAGATCGACCGCCAGAGCCTCCGGATTCATACCGGGTGGCGGCGAGAGGGTATCAAGCGATTCCAGCGCCTCGCCTTCCGCATAAATACGCCCCGATTTGTCGAGCGCATAAAATCCCCGGTTACCCGCCGGTTCGATATCCACCAGCGAATCTTCATATTCCAGGCCGCTCTCGCCCGAATCAATGCGAACGGGGATCGCATCGCCCGACGCTTCCCCAAAACGGATATTGCCGTTGGGATTGTTATTGGTGTCGATTCCACCCCGGTTGGGGCCGCCAGTGGCTCCCAACCGCCCCGTTACCGGCGCGATCCCTGGCAAAGTACTGCCGATAAGGAAATACACTCCTTCGGAGCCATTCCCCGCCGGATCGCGTTCGCCGGAAAACTCGATGTCGCGGGCGATGGGATAAAACTCATGGGCAAAAACAAGGAATGGCCCCAATGCCGCAGGATCGGGAAATCCATCGTAGACTCCTGACGCGACAATAGTCCCATCCTTGCCGGTGATTCCAATATCGAAGTTATGTACCGCCGCTCCGCGTGGATAGGTTCCCCCGAATTCATCGAGCGCCACTAGCCCCAGCAGGGGATTTACTTCCACAGCGGTCGGTGAGGGAATGGGAGTTCGCGTCGGCGTACGGGTGGCCGTCGGCGTCGGTGTTGGAGTACGCGTGGGCGTGGCGGTGGGGCGCCGAGTGGGAGTGATTGTCGGTGTTGCCGTGGGCGTTTCCGTCGGCGTGGGTATAAATGCCTCTACTTGCGCCGCCTGGATCCAGAAAGAAACGGAGCGGTTGTCGGCCGAACGCACGTCGAAGAAATAACGCTCCGCTTTCAACGCCAGATCGCCCCCTGCACCGATCCGTACAACAGCCTCGCCGTTTCGGCTGTTTTGGATGGGTCGATCTTCAGAAAGAACGCGGCTTCCCATCGCCGCAAAGACATTGAATACCGAGCGGGAATCTAAAGCTCGGACGGCGAGTTCTATCGCGCCTTCTCCGCCGGTTGGAACGAGCAGGAACTGAAAAAGCGACGCACTGCCACCCGGCGCGGAACCGAATTCGGAAGCGCCGAACGCCAACAATGCCGCATCGGTTTCATCCTTGGCTGCATTAGAAGAAGACGAGGCAATTTCAATCCCTTCGACGGTTCCACCCGCTTGAACCACGACCGGCGTCCACTGGCTGCGCGACGCCCGGATTCCATCGATGTGATAAAAAGCCATCGGCGCCGGATTGGTAAAAGAAATTCCACTCCGGCTATGCGCATACTGCCCGACCGATGAGGAATTATAATAGGAAGGATCGATGGGCTCGATCTCGATCCGGTAGGTTCCCGGTGAAAGACCAGTCAGTTCAAAACCGCCTCCATTCTTTATGTACGTTCCCGTTACCGTGGTATAAGCCTGCCCGGTCGCGGCGTTCACAAACCGGGCGGCAACGTTTACGCCCGGCAATTCCCGCCCATTCCGGGAAACGCTTCCTCGGATCGATCCCAACGCAAGATCGCGACTCGCCGCCGGGTATAAAGTGGAAAGCGATAGACCGTCTTCGTCCGTCAATACGGTTCGAAAGAAATCGTCATCGGCGGCGGTGGGTAACATAATGGGTGTATAGACATCGTCCCAACCCACCAGATTGTAAGCCAGATGCCGGAAGAGTTGCGAATGATCGAGGCCGATGAAATGCCCCAGTTCGTGCAAGACCGTCGAATAAACCGCTTCCGCGCCTAATTCGAGGCTCCTGGCCGCCAGACCGTTGAAAACCGCCTGCGCGGCGAGTATCTCGTTTCCCGAGTAACGCGTCATTCCCGAAAATCCAAGAATATCGTTTTCCGCTCCCTTACCGAACAACGCGCCGATAATGGAACCATCGTCATCGAACACGATGGGATTCATGTTCCGCTGATTGCCGTCGAGGTATTGATACGCATTGGCTTGTGTTACGTCTTCCGGCAGAGAATCCCCCTGACGAAACTGAATCGCAGTCCGAGGAACCGATTGCCAGGCCTTAAAAGCGGAAACAACCAGGTACGACGCTTCTTCGTGCGAAAAAGGCCCCAGATTTCCCAGGTCGATCCGATAGACAATCGGCATCAGCCGAACCGGCCATAAAACCGGATTTCCACCGCTTACCTTCAATGGCCCCCCAGCTTGGGAAAAGGGCGCGGAGATAATCATAAAAAAAATCGATAGCAAAGAGAAAAACGCCAGGCAACAAGCCGGGCGAAAAGTTCGATTCATCCTTCCATCCTTTCCATCTCCAATCCGGAGAAGGAAAAAGTGTAATAGCCAAACAAACCAGAGATCTCATTCCTAAGGTTCTATTGCATCGCTCATTCCAATTTTACCCCCAAAGGGAGCAAAGAAAATAAGTAACTTGATAATATTATTCAAGTTACGTCATCCCTATCCAAAAAATCCCTCATTCGCAAGGGGATGAAGGGGTCCGAATTCGTTTAAGAATTTATTTTTGATATCGTCAATATCCTCATCATCCGGGTAATTCATTCCATGTTTAATTATATAATAAGCGCGAAACCTCTATAATGGACCCCAAAAACTAGACAGGGAGTTAAGGTGGAAAAC
>CAZFOX010000222.1:0-7552 GCA_964520565.1 uncultured bacterium
ATAAATCATTCAAGCCCTAATGTCGATTCAACCGCTTCGATGAAACAAGGGGATTATTTGCCCATCCGTAACGCATGGAGGCACATGCTTGTACACATTCAAACAAGACAGGATACGATTTCCGATTGAGGCAGGAACCAAGCCCTCTTTTTCTCCCTCCCATTCCGATCGTGACCCCTGTATGCTGTTAATCGTAATAGAATGGCTACTCTCCGCCGGCGGGCGGAATCCTATTTTCGAAAGCAAACGGAATCATGACGAACCCTTCAACAAACAATCGATTCTATTCTTTATGGATGGCCGGATTGGGGCTGTTGCTGCTTCTTGCCGCCGCCGGATCCTACGCGGGTGGCGAACAGGTCTGGACCGACTATATTCAGAGCGGCGACACCGGGAAAGCGCTGGCGGCTTTCGAAAAGGCGGTCAAGGACAACCCCCAGGATCACCTGGCGCATGCGGGGCTGGCGATGCTGATTCCCAGCCGCGGCGAGAACAAGGACGCGCTGGCGGCGTGGCTGGAAGCGTTGTACGCGGGGCGGTCGCAGCCGGAGGCGGTATTGTATCAATTCCAGGCGATGCAGAGTCTTTCCACCCGCGCCGATTACCAGCAGGCGCTCGATGGATTCGACCGGGTGTTGGCGGAAAGCGGCATTCCCGAGCACCTGCGCTCCATGTTGCTCTACAGTCGTTCGCTTCTGCTCAACCGGCTGGGACGCTGGGACGAAGCCATTCAATCCCGCTCTTCGCTGGGGCTGGTGACTCGATTCTGGCTCTGCGGACCGTTCGACAACGCCGAAGAGGGCGGGCATAACCGCGTCTTCGGGCCGGAACAGAATCTGGATATTCAGGGAACCTACGAAGGCCGCCGCCGTTCCGTCTCCTGGCGGCCGCTCCCGTTGGAACCCGCCGACGGGTATATCGACCTGCACGCTTTACTCGATCCTTCGAACGAATCGACAGCTTACCTGCTGACGGTTCTGGAATCAAAGGAGGAACAGCGATGCAAGTTTTTCATCGGCCACGCCGGCGCCCTGAAGGTTTGGCTGAACGGCGAGATGCTGGCCGACGTGGACCGGTATCACAGCGTCGTTCCCGATCAGGTCAACGTGGACGGCCGCTTGCAAGCGGGATGCAATACGTTGCTGCTGAAGGTTTCATCCGGTAAAACCGGGAAATTCGGCGTGACGCTTCGCGCCACACCAGAAAAAGAGAACGCCATTACGGTTCCCCCGCTCTCCGCTCTGCCGCTAATCCCCGAGGCCACCGCCCACACGCCCCGCCCGGCGAACGAAGAAGCGCCCTCGGCGGCTAATTTCGAACCGCTCTCTCTGCAACTCTTGAAAGCCATCGGCGAAGCGGCGGGCGGGTATCCACACCGTCCCCTGTTTTACGCTCTTCTGCTCGACCGCTGGCAGGTAGCGGATGAGAACGATACCAGCGTCAACACTCTGCTCTCGCAGCTGTCCGGCCTGTTCCCCCAATGCGCGCTTCTTTGGCGGTTACGCGGCGACACGGAAAAACAGGAAAACCGGAAACGGCTGGGTTATTCGTTCGCCTTGGATAAAGATCCCGCCGACCGGGCGGCTTTTGTGAAACTGGTGGAGTATTACGCCAGAGCGCCTTTTGCCACCGAGGGGCTGGATCGAATTCGCGACTGGAAGGAAAAGTACGAACTGCCTTCCTTGGCGCTCTTCGAACAAGCCCGAATTCTCAACGCCAAGGGGCTTAAAGAAGCCGCCTTTGACCTGGTACGCGATTGCACGGCCGAGAGCCAGAACGCCCGGGAACGGATGTTTCTGTATTCGCTGCAATCGTCACGGCTGACCGACGCGCAGAAACGCGAGACCCTGGAAGCGATTGTCCGGGATTATCCCGGCGATACAGGCGCGATTCACGAGTTATTCCCCATTCTGCTTCGGCTTGGCGATGAAACGGCTGTAGAAGCATTGCTGGAACACGAAAAACGCATCAATCCCTTCTTCATCTCCGGGTATGTCGATTGGGCGAAACACCGGCAGGCGCGGGGCGATTTCGAAGGCTCGCTCCAGATTCTGGAGACGGTGAAACAAATCTGCCCCGATCATTTCGAAGCCCATCGGCTGTCCGCTTTGGCCTATCGCCAGATGGACGATACCGAAAACGCCCTCCAGGAGATTCAAGCCGCATTGACCACGCGTCCCTCCGATCCCTGGTGTCTGGAGTATCTGGATTTCCTGCAACCGGATGTGGAGACCTACGCTACGCCTTACCTGGTAGACTGGAAAACCATCGAAGAACCTTCCGATCTCGATCTATCCAAAGCCAACTACCTGGTTCTGCTCCGCCAGCGGATCGTGAAGGTACATCCCAACGGAAACGCCAGCGAAACCGTCCGCGAAGCCATTAAAATCCTGACGGAGACCGGCGTCCGCTACCAGCAAACGCGCGGCGTCTATTACGAGGAGGGAGATGAAGAGGTGCGGATTGTCCGGGCGCGCGTCTGGAAACCGGACGGCACGTTTTACGACGCGCCCGCCCCGCAGCGCCGTAGCGCGTCGAGCGCCGCCGACGCCGACGAACGGCTGTACGGCGATTACAACGTTGCCATCCTTCAGTTTAAGGGTCTTGAGAAAGGATCTGTGCTGGAACTGGAGTACGAAAAGAAAGACAAAGGAGAAAATATCTACGCCGAGTATTTCGGCGATCTGTTCTATATCGGCGATAACTATCTGGAACCTTCGGTGCGAACCGATTACGTGGCCATCACCCCGAAATCGCGGGAATTCTATTGGAAATTCACGGAACCCCACTATCCCGCTTCGGTGGCCGCTCCCCCGCTGAACGAACGAACCGTGCCCCGGATCGGCGAATCGGGAACCGACCGAGTCTGGTCGTGGACGTTCGAAAAACTACCCACCATCCCCCGTGAACCGTTGATGCCCGAAGCGTCGGAAATCCTGCCGTATATCAAGGTATCCACCTTCCAAAACTGGGCGGATATGACGCAATGGTATTGGAACCTGTCGCGCGATCAGTTGATTCCCGGCGCCGTCGTTCGCGACCGACTGGCGCGTATTCTGGCCGATTATCGCAAGAAATACGATATACCGCCCACCCGCGAATTAAGCGATTGGGACAAGGTGAGGGCGGTTAACACCTTTGTGAATACCGACGTCCGTTACCTGGGTCTCGAATTCGGCATTCACGGTTATAAACCCCATAAGGTGGACGACATCTGCAACGCGCAATACGGCGATTGCAAAGACAAGGCCGCCCTGGCCGTCGTTCTGCTGAAAGAACTGGGAATCGACGCCCATATGGTGATTCTGCGCACCACCGATATCGGCGAGATCGATTACGAACTGCCGTCGCTGGGGATTTTCAATCACGCCATCTATTACCTTCCCAACCTGGAGGGGAAGGAATACTGGATCGATGGAACCGCTACGTTCTTCGATGCCGCCGAATTGCCTTCGGCAGACGCCGGAGCCAATTCCTTGATCGTCAAACCGGGCGGGGATTACGAGTTCAAGCGAATCCCCCATTCCAAACCGGAAGACAACGGCGCGGTCTTTACGACTTCTCTGACATTGGACGCGAATGGAACGGCGAAAGGCTACCGCGCGTCTGAATTCCGGGGCCTTTACAACCCGATTGTGCGCCAGACCTACGAAAACCCCGTTAAAGCCAAGGAAATCGTAGACCGGACACTGACCGGAACGTATCCCGGAGCGCAGTCTTCGAACATCGAACTATCCGATCTGAAAGACTATTCCAACGCGGAACGCCTGGCGTACGAAATGGTCATCCCTCAATACGGCGTCAAACAGGGGAACCGCTGGGTACTGCCTTCGACGCTGTTCAAAGAGATGATGTCGCAACGTTACGCGGTTCTGTCGCAGCGGGAATACGACCTGATTTTGAATTATCCCTGGTCGCGTACCAGTATCCTCACGATTGAAGTGCCCGGCGAACCGAAAAATACCGAATTGCCCAAGGATTTCGAGACACAAACCGAATTCGGCGATTACAGCCGCAAGACGGAATGGAACGGAAACAAGGTGACCGTGAAAGAGACGCTGGTCTTTAAACCGGTGCGGGTAGCCAAGGAAAAATACCCCGAATTCCGCGAGTTCTGCCGATTAATCGATCACTATCAGGACGAAAAAATCTCCTATACAGAATAAGGAAATTCGAGATGACGACGATAAAACAATCTTTCTGGCTTCGGATTGCGACCCTTCTATTCGGCCTGACGATCGCCACCGGCGCATTCGCCTCGCTGGAGAGCGCCTGGGACTCTTTACTCAAGAATGATGTGGAAGCGGCGAGGCCGTCATTCCAGGCCGTTCTCGACGCCGGACAATCGGAAGAGGCTCTGCGCGGTCTGTTGTTATGCGCCTGGACGCGAGGCGATTCGCCCGACACGGCCAAAATCCTTTCCCGCCTTGTTTCGGAATATCCCGACAGTCCCTATATCCCCGCCTATCTGTCCTTATGGAGCGGATCGGAATTACACGGCTGGCCAGCAATCGAGCGCGCGCGAGTTCTCGAGGAAGCGCGCAAGAAATCCGCCTCTTCGGCCCATCGGCAGGTACTCGCGTATGAATGGATGGAAACGCTCGATATGCGTCTGGACGATGGCGTGGAAGCCGCCGCACGCGAGGCGGGACTGTTGATCGATCATTGGAATGTCGCCGGGCCCTTTGGCCGCCTGGGAGCCGCCGACTTTTTCGCTTCCTACGGGCCGGAAACCGGTTTTCGGGAATCGTATTCCGGCTGGCGAAGCAAGGTGCAATTCCAATCCATCGAGCGGCCCGATTTGACCGGTCTGGTGGAATTTGGAGCATTGATTCAACCCGATACCGGTGTGGCGTACGCCGTAAACGCCATCGATTCCAAGAGCGACGCCGAAGCATGGCTGACCGTCTATTCACCCACGGCGCTTCAGGTCTGGTGGAACGAAAATCCCGTCACAGAGAAAGCGCATTACTTTCTGCATACCGCCAAGACGCATACCGTCTCCGTTCCCGTTCGGAAGGGGAAGAACCTTCTGACGATTAAATCGCAGAAAGTCAATTCTGCCTGGTGGGTACGCGCCGCGCTGCAATCGAAGGGTAACGAGCCGCTCGATATTAAATCCATTCCCTTCCAGTGGCAGGATTTCTCCTCGCTCTTCCTGCTGCCTTTCGAAGCCGCCGCACCGCGCGCCGAGGAGGCGGTACCGGAAGTATCGCCCTATCCATTCGGCTTTCCCGAGGCATCCTCTCCCGGAGAAAAGACAGCCCGGCAAATCTTGCTCGCCGCCTGGCATGGAGACCGTGGAGAATACGAGACCGCTCGAAGATATTATCTGGAAGCCGGACAATCCGCGCCCGAGTTCGCCCTGTCTTATTCGTTATACGGCGACGCCTCGCTACGCCTGGCGGAAGAACGGACTGGGTCCAAATCCCGTTTCCATCAGGAAGCGGAGGTTGCATTTCGAAAGGCATTGCAACTGGATCCGGCGTGCAAATCGGCCTTGATCGGATTGGTCACCTATTTTCTGGATCGCGATCAAACCGATCAGGCGCTGGATTGCCTCGACCAGCATCTGGCGCAATACCCGTCCGTGCGCGACGGCGATCGATCCAAACTGATCGATTATTCATATGGTATCCTATACTCGAGAAAGAATTTTGAACTCGACTCGGCCCGGGCGTACCAGGAAGCTCTGGACGGCTGGGTGCCCTCGTACGAAGTGTATCGCTTGTTGTTCGATTATTACTGGCGCAACAATGAAACGGAGAAAGCCGGAGAACTGATTGCACGCGCGTTACAGGAGTTTCCTGCTTTCGAACCGTTCCTGGAACGGGCAGGCCGCCTGGAGACGAACCCGGCGGTTTCGGAAGAAGCGCTGGGACTGTTGCGCCGCGCGCTTCGCATCCATCCCGACCGCCTCTCGTATGCCTTATTATTGGGAGACGTGCTGGAGAACCGGGGGCAGGTCAACGAAGCGAGCGAATGGTACGGGGCTCTGTTGAAACGCTATCCCGTTCATCCCCGGCTTCTGGAGAGGCAAGCAGCGTTGGACTATCTGAATACCGGACGGGATTCCGCTCTGGCCTCTTACGAGAAAGCCTTTGAAACAGCGCCTCAACGCATGACTCCGTTTCGTGCACTTCGCGACGCCGGGGAGCGATCCGATTTCCCCTATCAGAAGTACGATGTGAATCTGGACGACATTGACCGTTCGGAGACCGACCGTTGGAAAGAGTCCCGCGCATCGGCGATCTACCTGCTCGATATTATGGTATTGGACATTCACGAGGACGGGAGTTACGACCAATACATCCATCAGGCCATCAAGGTCATGAACCAGGAAGGGATGCGAAAGTGGGCTGAAGTAGTGATCCCTAAAGGAGGCCAGGTGGAGATCGTTATGGCGCGAACGATCGCACCGGATGGGACGGAATGGGACGTATCGAATATCCAGGACCTTAGCGGTCAGCAATCGCTTTCCATGTACGGCATCGAGCCGGGCGTGATTTTAGAATATGCCTATCTCGAACGAATGGGCTACAACGAGCCGGGAGCCAATTTTTGCGGCGGTGGGTACTTTTTCGGATCGGACGACGATCCGATGTTGATTTCCAAACTGACCATTGTGAAACCGGAAAACCTTCCGTTTCATCTGGACCGCAATCCCCATGACTTCGAGCCGGAGGTATCCCGCGACAACGGCCGGATCGTTTATCAATGGGAGAAGCGTTATTCGGAGGGATTGAAACCGGAACGATTCGCCCCGCCACTGGGGCAGAGAGTTCCTTCCCTGCAATGGAGCACCTGTCCCGATTGGTTGCCGTTCGCCGAGCGGCAGCGGATGTCGGTCTGGGGATATGAAGAATCCCTGCCTTTCATCGATTCGATTGTAAAACAGTTCCAGGAAGAATCATCATCCAAGCGCGAATTTGTCGAGAAAGCCTACGACTACGTTCGCACCCGGATCGAAGAATCCGCCGGAGGCTTCACCACGGCGGATACCTGGGTACTCGGAGTGGGGGGGAAATTTCAGAAAATGCGATTGGTACGACAGATGCTAAAAAAAGCCGGGATCGATGTGCGCATGGCGCTGGCGGTCGATACCGAACAGGAGGGGGGATACCGTCCCATGCCGGTTTTGAATTATCCCGGTTCCCTCATACTGACCGTCCCCCGGCAGGAGGGGATATCCGAACGAATCCTGCTCGACTTCAGCAGCCGGTTTGCTCCCATGGGCAGTATCGATCCGATTTCCCGCAAGCAGGCAGCGTTTTTCTTCGATACGGAAGCGCCGTATTTTGAACCGTTGGATCCAGTCTTGTGGGAACGCGGTCTGGTCGACCGGCTATACCGCCTGACCGTTCGAGACGACCGGTCAGCGGCCATTAAAGGGCAATATGTTTACGATTACCTATACGACCGGCAAATCCGGGAAGCATTAACCAATCCCGAAGTAAAGCAACGCCTGGCCGATACGCAGCTGGCCGGAGACCTGCGCGGCATTCAAATCGAAAAATCGGACTTGCAGGATCTGGAAGATATCAAGAAGCCG
>CAZFOX010000223.1:0-7537 GCA_964520565.1 uncultured bacterium
GCGGAATCGGTTGATTCATGGATATTTTGATATCAATTTGAATATTATATGGAAAACCGTCACAGAAAATATTCCTTCTGTATCGAAAGAAATCGCGGACATTCTAGCGCAGGAAACGCATCACAATGATGAGTGCCATTAAAATCCCGATTATATAATTTCCCATGCAAATCGAAAAAATCATCGCCATGAACGAGAGCGCCGCGCGGCGCGAGGCTTATGGGGTCAAAGAGATTCCCTTCGGCCTGGCGGCTGACTTTGTGCCGACCGGCGACCAGCCCCAGGCCATCGAGAAGTTGGTGGAAGGTATCCAAAACCGCGAAAAGTTTCAGACCCTGGTGGGCGTCACCGGCAGCGGCAAGACCTACACCATCGCCAACGTCATCGCCCGGGTGAACAAGCCCACCCTGGTGATCTCGCATAACAAAGTCCTGGCCGCGCAGCTCTATAGCGAATTCAAGGAATTCTTCCCCAACAATGCCGTCGGTTATTTCGTCTCCTATTACGATTTCTACCAGCCCGAAGCCTACGTCCCTTCCAAGGACATCTACATCGAAAAAGAGGTGACCATCAACGACGAGATCGAGCGTCTGCGGCTCGCGGCGACCACCAACCTGATGGAACGGCGCGACACCATCATCGTTGCCTCGGTCTCCTGCATCTACGGCCTGGGCTCGCCGGAAGATAATCGCGAGATGGTCTGCACCCTGGCCACCGGCGACAGCCTCCCCCGCCAGAAGCTGTTGCGGCGGCTGGTCGATCTGCAGTACATGCGCAACGACATGGATTTCCACCGCGGAACCTTCCGCGTGCGCGGCGACGTCGTCGAACTGTTCCCCAGCTACGGCGATAACCCATACCGCGTCGAGCTGTGGGGCGACGAGATCGATCGTATCTACGAGATCAATTCCATCACCGGCGAGGTGCTCGGCGAGCACGGGCGCCTGACGATCTACCCCGCCCGCCATTACGTCACCGCGCCGGAGCGTCTGCAGCGCGCCGCCGAAACCATCCGCGAGGAACTGCGCGAGCGGCTGCATGTACTCCGCCAGGAAAACAAACTGGCCGAGGCGCAGCGCCTTGAACAACGTACGATGTACGACCTCGAGATGCTGCGCGAAACCGGCATCTGCCAGGGCATCGAAAACTACTCCCGCCACCTCGACGGGCGTTCGCCGGGCGCTCCCCCCGCCACCCTGATCGATTATTTCCCCGACGATTTCCTGCTCGTCGTCGATGAATCGCACATCATGCTCCCCCAGATTCGCGGCATGTACGGCGGCGACCAGAGCCGCAAAAAGACTCTGGTCGATTACGGGTTCCGCCTCCCCTCGGCACTCGACAACCGCCCGCTCTCCTTTCAGGAATTCTGGAATAGTATCCCCCAGGCGATCTTCGTATCCGCCACCCCCGCCGATCTGGAACTGGAACGCAGCAGCCGGATTGTGGAGCAGATCATCCGCCCCACCGGCCTCGTCGATCCCAAGGTCGTCGTGCGTCCAGCCACCGGGCAGGTGGACGACCTCATCGCCCGTATCCGCGAACGCGTCGCGCGCGGCGAGCGCACTCTAGTGACCACTCTCACCAAACGCATGGCCGAAGACCTGGCCAATTACCTGCTGGAGCTGGGCATCAAGGTTCAATACCTGCATTTCCAGATCGATACCCTCGAACGCGCCGAAATTCTGGAGGGACTGCGTTCCGGCGAGTTCGATGTCATCGTCGGCGTCAACCTCCTGCGCGAGGGTCTCGACCTTCCCGAAGTCTCCCTCGTCGCCATCCTCGATGCCGACCGGGAAGGCTTCCTGCGCGACGAGCGGTCGCTGATCCAAACCTGTGGCCGCGCGGCGCGCAATGTGGCGGGCGAAGTCATCATGTATGCAGATAAAACCACCGAATCGATGACCCGCGCCATCGCGGAAATGGAACGCCGCCGCAAGATTCAGCTGGAGTACAATGAGAAACACGGCATCGTGCCCAAAACCATTCAAAAAGCGGTTCGCTCCATCCTCGAAGCGCGTTCCACCAAAAAACGCGAAACTGAAGAACTGCTTTTCCAAATCGGAGATGCCGCTACACTCAAGGGGAAAACCAAAAAAGAAACCATCGCCGAACTGAAACGGCGCATGGTCGAAGCGGCGAAAAATCTCGAATTCGAAAAGGCGGCAGTGTATCGTGACAAGATCGTTGAACTCGAGCAAACCGGCATGGATTCCGAAGAAAAACCGATCCCCGCTCCATCCCGCAAACCCGTGCCCCGCCCGCGTTCCAGGCGGGCATAGAGGATGGCAGGCCGCCGTGATCCTGGCGGTCGCCACCTGGATGCTGGCCGCACCGCTGGCGGGACTCTGCCAAACCACCGAAACGCCTTTTGCCATCGCCGAAGCCGTCGTCGATCTGCCGATTCCCGATGGAAATCCCGTCGGCGCGAGTCATACCATCAGCATCTCGGGTAGCGATCTGTTGGAATCGCTCGAAGTCGCTTTGCAGATCGATCATCCTGCCATCGGCGACCTGGTGATCTCGCTCACCAGCCCCAGCGGCGCCAAGGTTATTCTGCACAACCGCACGTCCTCGCCGCAAACTCCTTTTTCGCCGGTTTACGAAACCAACACCCCCTCGGCGGAATCGCTGAAAACCTTCCTGGGAAAGAGCCCTCGGGGAAACTGGACGCTCATCGTCGCC
Source organism: uncultured bacterium (assembly GCA_964520565.1). GTDB lineage: Bacteria > Hinthialibacterota > Hinthialibacteria > Hinthialibacterales > Hinthialibacteraceae > CAZFOX01. The sequence goes on from CAZFOX010000223.1 coordinate 2,686, forward strand.
GATCTGGTTCCGGGCAGTACGGGAACCCTGATGGCGTGGGGGCTGCGGGTCAAACCGTCTTCGTTAATCCAACCCCTGCCGCCCACCCCCGTCCCGATTGCCGAAGCGATGTTCGAGCAAGCCTCAACGCTCCCTGTCGACGCCCTTCCCGGCAGCGCCGCCGCGGGAGACGCCAACAACGACGGCCTGGACGATCTGTTCATTATTTCCGAAACAGGCAACCAGGCGTCTGTCTATTTCTCGAATGGAACAGCTTTGACCGATCCTCCCCTGCGCTATTCCGTAAACCGTCCGCAAAAAATCGCCCTGTCCGATTTCAACCGGGACGGTCAGATCGATTTCGCCGCGGCCTCGCAAACCAAAGACATCGCATTCACGACTCTCACGGTATTTCTGGCCAATATTGCGGGTGGATTCTCGCAGGGATTCACCGCTCAGGTCTCCACATCGTTACAGAAACTGGCGGCCTTCGACGCCACGGGAGACGGCATCATCGACCTGGTCTTCGGTGGAGTTCCCCACCTGTTGGAAGGTGTCGGCGACGGTTCTTTCAAACCAGCGGTGCAGCTGGTTTATCTTGCACAAGCCTATTGGGCGCACGGCGATCTGAACGGCGACGGTCTCCTAGATATCTTCGCCGAAATATCCCGCGGCGGCACTTCCGCGAAAACCGATCCCCATGTCTTATATGGCAATCAGGACCCATCGTTTCCGATCCGCGAGAAAATTACGCTGGACAGCGCCATTCTCGATGCCTTCCCCGCCCGACTCGATCGACCGGGAGAACTGGAATTCGCCGCCCTGACCAAAACCAGCGCGGCGGCCACCGCCTATCAACTCCATACCCTCTACGAAGAATCTCCCGGAGAGATTGCGGTTAATACCCAATCGATATCCACCGGGCTTATAAATCTTCCGGCGATTCCCTACGACTTGAACGGCGACGGCCTGGATGAATTGATTTCCGTATCCAAGACCGGCATTCACGCCTTTCAGAAATCCTTCTTCAACGCCGGAGGAGAGAATCGAACGCTATACGAAATCCCCTCCGCAAAAAACGTCACGGTCGGTCGTTTCTTCTCGGATGGCGGAATCGGAATGGCGGTCATCGGCTCCACAACCGAAGTGATTCTCCTTCATTCCACCCTCGGCCCGCTGCCCACGCCGACGCCCTATGCAACACCGACTCCAACGCCGACGCCGTTCTTGTTCCCGACCACAGTTCCGGCAACTCCCACCCCCACACCGGAAGCGCCGACACCCACCCCGGTCAGCCCCACGCAAGGCAGCCCGGACATCAACGGCGATGGCATTGTGGATCGGTTGGACTTATTGATTCTATTGGAGTATTGGGGGCAGAAGGTTCAGTAAAGACGAAACGGCAAAAAGTCATCAACGCAAATTCAATCCACAAGACTTCGTGGATTGATCCAAGTGACTGGTACAAGATATAGTGTGAGTTTCGTCTTCAAGTCACTTTTTGCCGGATCATCAGTAAATCAATATCCTTAAATTATTCATGAACTCGCGTCGGTTTTAAATTTCTTCACATTTAAGTTATATTCCCGCATTTTCCGGTATATCGTCGCCTGGCTGAGATGCAAGGCGTTTGAAGCCTTGGGGACGCTTCCCTCCATGATCCGCAATGCGTTTTCGATGGCCTCCTTTTCGATCTGCTCGAACGGAACGATGGTATCCTCGCCCGCTCCCTGTACTGGAGACACAGCAGAACGGCGCGCCGCGCCGGAAGCGCTGAAGCGCACCTGTTTGGGAAACATATCGGCCTGCATAACCTCCCCATCGTTCAACACCACGCTCTGCTGAATACAATTTTCCAATTCCCGGACATTCCCCGGCCATTCATACGAACACAAAGCGTCCAAAGCCTCTTCAGCAAAAGACAGAAAGCGCTTTTCGTGCTCGGCGGCGAATTTTCTTAGGAAATATTCCGCCAGTTCGGGAATATCCTCCGCGTGCTCGCGCAGCGGTGGGACTTCGATATTCACCACGTTCAGCCGGTAATACAAGTCTTCGCGAAAATGCTGATCGCGGATGGCCTCCATAGGATCCCGGTTGGTGGCCGATATCAAGCGAATATCGACGGAAATTTTGTCTCGCCCACCCACCCGGTAAAATGCATATTCCTGAAGAAACCGCAGTATCTTGGCCTGCAGGTTATACTCCATCTCCGAAATCTCATCGAGAAACAGCGTCGATAAATGCGCGCGTTCGCAGCGCCCGATATACCGGTCTTTCGCCCCGGTGAACGAATTCGGCTCGTGGCCGAACAGCTCGCTTTCGAGTAAATCCTTGGGAATGGCGGCGCAGTTGACATCGATCATCTCGCGATGACTGCGCGGCGAGATCTGATGAATGGCGCGCGCGATCAACTCCTTGCCCGTCCCGCTTTCCCCGGTGATAAAAACCGGCGCCTTGGTCGGCGCCACCGTTTCGATGATTCGATACACGACCTGCATCTCGGCGCTGCCACCGATCAAATCGCATAATCCATTTTTCCGGGAACGTTCGAGGGTTTCGATTCGATCGTGCAATCGATGGCGTTCCACCGCGTTTTTGACCGAGACCAACAGCCGGTTCCAGTCGATCGGTTTGGTTCCGAAATCGTATGCACCCGCCCGCATGGCCTCCACCGCCCGCTCGATGCTGCCATACGCGGTTACCAGAATGACCGGCAATCCGGCGTTGCTCTGGACGATCTCTTTCAAGAGGGAAATTCCGTCTCCATCCGGCATTTCGAAATCCAAAAGAACAGCATCGAAATCGTCGTTTTGCTCCAAAGCCCTTCGGCACCCGGCACAACATTCCTCGCTATGGATTTCATAGCCTTCCTGCATCAGCCGGGTCTCGAGCATTCGCCGGATATCCGCATCGTCATCGGTGATTAGAATTCGGGGCATGGGAACCTCGGATCGGAGTATCAATTCATGGTGGAATATTGTAGCATAAACCGGCCAGTCGGGCGGGATGGGTGCGCTCTGCCGCTTTTTCTTCCAGCCATTTCACTCCCCCCATATGTTTTGCTATAGTAGAACCGATCTTCGGGACGATTTTTCATGGGATTCTATTTATCGCAATCCGGTTAAAAATCCCCGCGAACGATACTCGAATAAGGACACGATTATGGCTAAACGATATGCACTCGGCATCGATTATGGAACGGAATCGGGACGCGCCCTGCTGGTGGATGTGGAAACCGGTGAGGAAGTCGCCACCCAGGTGCTCCCCTATTCTCATGGCGTCATGGATGAAACCCTGCCCGATGGAACCCCCTTGGAACACGATTGGGCGCTTCAGGATCCCAACGATTGGATCGATGTATTAAAAACAACCATTCCGGCGGTGTGCAAGAGCGCGGGCGTTACTCCCGATCGGATTGTCGGCATCGGCGTCGATTTTACTTCATGCACGATTTTACCGGTGGATCAAAACGGTGCTCCTCTCTGCAACCTTCCATCATTCAAAAACCGCCCCCACGCCTGGGCGAAACTCTGGAAACATCACGCCGCCCAACCGGAAGCCGACAAGATCACCAAAGCCGTCCACGAACGCGGGGAAACCATCCTGGAACGATACGGCGGTAAAATGTCCTCCGAATGGATATTCCCAAAAATCTGGCAGGTACTGGACGAAGATGAGGAAATATTCGACGCCGCCGTCCGCTTCATCGAAGGCGGCGACTGGATCGTCGAACAGCTCTGCGGCCGCGAAGCCCGCAGCTCCTGCATGGCCGGATACAAAGGCATGTGGGACAAGGAAGAGGGATTCCCCTCTCCCGATTTCCTGAAATCCCTTCATCCCAAACTGGAAAACCTGGTGGGGACAAAATTATCCCCTACGATTATTCCTTTAGGCAGCAAGGCGGGCGAACTCACCGAAGCCGCCGCCCGGCTGACCGGCCTCAAACCGGGAACCGCCGTCGCCGTGGGCATCATCGACGCCCATTCCGCCGTGCCCGGTTCCGGCGTCACGACACCCGGCAAGATGCTCATGGTAATGGGAACCTCCACCTGCCATATGTTGCTTTCCGAAAAGAAAGTCTACGTCGATGGCGTGGCCGGTTGCGTTATGGACGGCATTCTTCCCGGCTACTACGGATACGAGGCGGGACAGGCCGCCACCGGCGATATTTTTGCCTGGTTCGTGGAAAACGGAGTTCCCCATTCTCTTTATGAAGAAGCCGGGCAACGCGGCGTCGGCGTACACTCCGTTCTCGAAGAACGCGCCTCCCGTCTGCGTCCAGGCCAGAGCGGACTGATCGCCCTGGATTGGTGGAACGGAAATCGTTCCATCCTGGTCGATGCCGAACTCTCCGGTTTGCTAATCGGAATGACCCTCTCCACCCGGCCTGAAGAAATCTACCTGGCGTTGATCGAAGCCACGGCTTTTGGAACGCGGAAAATCATCGAAACTTTCATGGATAACGGCATCCCCATCCAGGAACTTTACGCCTGCGGTGGGCTGGCGGAACGCAACAAATTGCTGATGCAGGTGTATGCGGATATCACCGGTCTGCCGATTCGTATTGCGGCTTCTCCTCAGACATGCGCGCTGGGCGCCGCTATTTTAGGCGCCGTTGCCGCTGGCAAAGTCCAGGGCGGATACGATACGCCCCAGGAAGCCGCCGCACGGATGGCACGTTTCAAAGACGAAATTTACCGCCCCTCCTCCGAACGGCATCAGCAATACACGGCTCTCTACACCGAATACGTCAAACTGCACGATTATTTTGGAAGAGGAGCCAATAATGTGATGAAACGGCTTCGAGAAATGCGCTTAAGTTAACCGATTCATCCAAGACGAAACGGCAAAAAGTCATCAACGTAAATTCTAT
>CAZFOX010000224.1:0-7525 GCA_964520565.1 uncultured bacterium
TAGGGGAAGGTGTTGGGGAAGGTGTTGGGGAAGGTGTTGGGGAAGGTGTTGGGGAAGGTGTTGGAGGATATGGAGTTGACTCTCCGCTCGCTCCATCGGGCGTATCCGTTGGTGAGGGTGTATAAAATGGCAATGGAGTATGGGTAGCCACAGACGTTGGAGTTCCTGTCATTTCAGGATTTTCTGTCGGCGAAGGCGTATCCGATGGAGTGGGAGTCATAGAGGGAGTCGGGGTAAAAGATTGCGCTCCACCCAAAACCGTAAACCCTCCAATAAATAGAAAAAGATATGCAATACGTATACACTTCCTGTTTAGACGATGCTTTATTTTGTAATCCATCGTACATTCCATTCAATATAAACTTTTATTTATGGGTTTTTAAAATATGATCGATAAAATACTACATGAAGAAATATGTTTAAATAGCAGTCTTATTATTTGGACTACAATTAATTATTTTCAAGTACTGCTATATAGTGGGTGATTTTTTTGCAATACATCAAGGAAATCAGGAACTTAACATTAAATAATTGCAAGAGTCTTTTGCTTAATTCCCAGACCTTAACCTGCCCCCGCCGACATAATCCCTGTGCTAATTGAATTCATTCCAACTTTCTTGATGCTTTGACCGTTCTTTTTCGTTCCCCGGACGCGATTTTGCGGCAGATCGTCCCTCATTTTTTCCAAGGTTTTCTGTCGCCTCTGACGCGCCAATCGACTCAGTTTTGTGACCGGCACTTCTTATCCTTTTTTAGAGAAGAGGATTCCACTCCCACTTCGGGTTTGCACTCATCGATTCCGGAGGATGCTTCGCCGGTTCATGCGATCGTGGCCACGGATCGCATAGGAGACCCGGACGATTTTCTCGATATGAGCCAACTCCAGTTCATTTCAACGAGAGGTTTTCCTTTATATCCCTCTTTTCCGTTTTTAAAAATCTCCTTTTCTTTAATGTTGTAAGAGACTCTACTGGTATAATGGATATCTAAGGGACCTGTCTGGTTGATCCTTATCCATGAACGAGGGAGGACGTTATCTTGGCTGCGAAGAAAATCATTATCATTGGTGCGGGACCGGGTGGTTTATCCGCGGGGATGATACTGGCTCATAAAGGATATGAAGTCACCATTTATGAAAAACAAGATTATATCGGTGGACGAAATTCATGCTTTCGACTCGGCGATTACTCTTTCGACCTGGGGCCGACATTTTTTTTAATGAAAGAGGTTCTCGAACGGGTCTTTCAATCCACCGGAAAAGATCTTCGCGATTACGTCGAGGTGATACCTCTCGATCCCATGTATAGATTACTATTCCGCGGGGGCCGCGAACTGATCCTTTCTCAGAACCAGGTTGCAATGCGAGAATCGCTCGAGAAATTCTCTCCCGGAAGTTACGAGGGGTATCGACGCTATTTAGAAAAGGAAAAACGTAAATACGACCAGTTGATCCCCTGTCTGGGGATGCCGTATTGTTCGGTGTGGGATTTCTTTTCCTGGCAGTTTATCAGTTCTCTTCCCTATTTGGATGCTCACACCAGTTTGTACAACGTCTTATCGAGATACTTTAACGATCCCGACGTGCGCATCGCTTTCACTTTTCAAGCGAAGTATATCGGCATGTCGCCTTGGGAAGCCCCCGGTATCTTCAGCATCATTTCATACATCGAGCATGGAGGAGGCATTTTCCACATCAAGGGAGGACTCAACCAACTCGCCGCCGGAATGAAAAAAGCCATCGAAGAGGATGGAGGTACGATCAAAACTGCAACACCCGTCAGGCGAATTCTGATTGAGAACAAGACGGCTGTTGGAGTGGAATTAGAAGACGGCAAGATTGATAGAGCCGATTACATCGCGATCAATGCCGATTTCGCGCACGCCATGACCCATCTTGTCGACGCAACCTACCGGCGCAAATATACCGACGACGCACTAATGAAAAAGAAATATTCCTGTTCGACGTTCATGCTGTATCTGGGCGTAAAGAAATCGTATCCCCACATCCCGCATCACAGCATCCTATTCGCCGACGACTATCAACGTAACATTGACGAAATCATAAAAGAAAAAACACTCTCTGAAGATCCATCCATATACGTCCAGAACGCCAGCGTCTCAGATCCCACCTTGGCTCCCGAGGGGAAGTGCACTTTGTACGTCCTCGTCCCCACGCCGAACAATAATAGCCGATGCAATTGGGAAAAAGAAAAATCCGCATTCCGAAACCGTGTGCTCTCTCTGCTTGAATCGAGGGGTGGATATGATGGTTTGAAAGAAAACATCGAAGAAGAAAAGATCATCACGCCCCACGATTGGGAACACGACAAGGACGTTTTCCTCGGTGCAACGTTCAACCTGGCTCACAACATTGGGCAGATGCTCTTGTTTCGCCCCCACAACCGATTTGAGGAATTCGAGAACTGCTATCTCGTCGGAGGAGGAACTCACCCCGGCAGCGGCCTTCCCACCATTTATGAATCCGGCAGAATTTCAGCCGAACTGATTATGAAAAAGGACAAACAATTGCAATGAATCCACTCGGTTTTATCGGGCTGTTGCGTGAAATCTATGGAAACAAGAAACCGGATTTAGATCGAATCCAGAAAAAAGGACTCCTTGCGGTCAAGATTGCACAACATTATGCGCTGAGGATCGATTTTCTGGACGAAAATGTCTGCACCCATCTCGCAAAACTCTTCCGGCAAACCAACTCGCTTCCCGCCGAAGATATCGATAAACTCTTACATCAATATGTGGATAACATTTGGTTCGATCGCATCAAGAACCTTCAAAACCGCCCTTTTGCCTCCGCATCGGTCGGGCAGGTTCACCGCGCGGAATTGGAGGATGGCACCCAAGTCATCGTTAAAATCATCAAACAGGATTTCACCCATTCGTTTTTACGAGACATCCGTTCGTTGCGCAATCTGATCCGGGTTGCATTATTTTTTTACCCCAAGCTACGCAAAGTGTTCGATCCGATGGGTGTATTGGATCATATCGAAGAGTACACGTTGTCCGAATTAAACCTGCATCACGAGATTCAAGGCAAAGATATCCTTCAGCGGATTGCAGAGAAGTACAAAGACCGTTACGATCTATCGCGCCTCTGTTTTCCCCATTTCTATCCGGAGTTATCCAACAAGAATGTCTTGGTAGCCAGCTTCATCGAAGGAAAAACATTTGATGAATTGTTGGATAATGGCGATCTTCCTTATGAGACGCTGCTGGAGCTGTTTAGCATTCACGGATTGTATTTGTTTGGTGAAGGTACCTTTCATGGCGACATCCATCCCGGTAACCTCATTCTGGATCTCGATGGAAATATCCATTTCATCGACACCGGAGCCTTAAGCCATACCGGTGACAAAATCCGCTTGGGTTTGTTTCGCTTTTTTGTTTCTCTGAGTGTTTATGACTACGATCGATGCACAGAACGTTTGAATGAAATGGCGCTGAAAAAAATCGAAGGGAAAAAATTCGAACGCTTCAAGTCCAAGTTTCTCGACTTATACAAAGATTTTGAAAACAGCACGGTTTCGGAAGTCAGTTTAACCAAAAAGATGATGGACACCATCAAACTCGGGATCCATTGCGGTATGGAATTCGAGAAAGGAATGTTTTCCATAATTAAAAGTCTGATGTATTTGGACGGAATGGTGCTGCGATGCAAACCCGACGCCGTGCTGTTGCGGGATATGAGGCCGTTCATCGAGAAATTCAGCAAGATTGTTGGAGCATAAAACGAATGGTTTTATATTCCAGGATCATTCTTCCCCACCGCGATGGAGGAAAACGGGATTTAGGAAATCCCCTTCCTGCTCGATTCGATAAACTCGATTCGATAAAATAGTTATTCAATCGGCGTTCGCTGCCGTAGAAAAAACCGATTGAATCTGTCATGATTTTACTAATTGTGGGTAATCCACTCGCCGTTTGATCTTGAACTGAATGACAAAGGAGACAGGGAAATGAAAGTAGCCAGCATGACTGCATTGGGAATTGCATTGGCCGTCGCGATTTTTATGGGTTGCGCCGAATCCCAGAAAAAAACGTCCACCACAGGAGCGCATCCTCAATTTGAGACAATGTGCAGCAAGTGCCATACACTCGACCGCGTTCACGATGCTCATAAATCCATGACCAAAGAGCAGATGACAGGCGTCGTCAAACGAATGGCGGAAAAGCCCGGTTCTGGCATCGATCACATGAGTATCAACGATATTGTCAAAGAATTATATTAGAGTGATATCATAATTCCGTTCCTATTTGCACTTCGAAAACAGAAAATGAAGAGAAACGGATCTATTTATGAGAATCGCTCCATTTGGAGTAAGCGAAGAAACCGCGCTGGACAATACTCGAGAGAGCAAACGATAATTAAGAACCCTTCCTATCCAGCTTACATCCCGGTTAGGAAGGGTTTTTCTTATCGGTGGATACCATGTAAAACGAATGTTCTTCAGAAACGGAGAAGACCATTGGATGTCATGACACCCCGGTATAGCGATTAAAAATACAACGATACACCATGTGTTTCCCGACAGTTTAATCTCTCGTCTCTATCGTTTGCATTCCGTGCATCTTTTCAAGACGGCGTCGATCCTCATTCTCCTGAAGACCGATCCGGTCAAAGGGAATCGGCTTAAATCCCATTTCCCAGGCGGGTGAATCCTTGGACAGAGGGAAACCGGTTTCGGGACCACCGATTTGTTTCCGGTCGTTGATTACATAATTATCGTGAATCTGAAAGAGTCGTTCATCCGCTTGCCAGGCGATTTGGGTCCAATCGCCAAGACAGACATTCCGGGCAATAACGTTACCCTCCGGTGGAATTCCGGTAAATGCGTCTCCGACGATCGGATCGCCACCGGGTATTCCGTAATAGGCGTCGAGGGTTTTCATTTCGGGGTAGCGCTCGCGATATAGGTTAAGAGGAACCGCGTTCAATCGTTCACGCATGGTTTGATCCACCATATTGCGCCAAACCGGGCTCTTATCTATACCCCGTCCGTCGGCGCGCACGGCCGGGTCACAATCCACGAAGAGGTTGTTTTCGACGCGGTGATCGCGTCCGCCTCCGATGAACATTGCCCAATGAACCTTGTAGAATATATTGCCGAATACCTCTGTTCCGCTTACGCAATCGTCCATGTATACGCCCATCGAACCCATCCCCACCCCGCCGGTTTCGTGGATGTAATTATGGCAGATCCGATTGCCTCGGAACGAATAATCGCGGCCGGTATAGATGGCGCCGACATCGCCGGTCTCCAGGGCAATATGGTGGATTTCGTTGAACTCAATGAGATGATCGTTCCCCCAAAACAGGATGGCGCAATGGGGATGGTCATAAATAAGATTATGCGACGCACGCAAACCGACGCCCGTCAAGGAAACGGCGGGCACGTAACATTTCGACCAACGGCCCAGCCGGGCGAAATGACAATTCTCCACAAAATGTTGACCGGGTGTGAGGGTCTGGCGATCGCCGCCCTCCAGACTGACTCCCCCATCTCCCGTATCAAAAACATCGCAGGTCTGAACGCCATGATTCGTACCGCTGGAAATGACAACCGCCCAATTGCCGATATTGCATAAAAGACAACCGGCAATCCGAATGTTTTCTCCGCCGCCGATCGTAATGGCGTCGCCCCGCGTTCCCTCGAATACGATGCCTTGTAGAGTAATATGGCTTGCGTTCGTCAATTGAATCAGAGGCCGTTCCAGCATCGAAAACAGCGCTTCACCGGATTCAATCGGATGGGGAGGCCAGAAGTAGAGCATGCCTGTATTGACATCCACAAACCACTCGCCGGGTTCGTCGAGTTCCTCCAGAACGTTCAAGAAGTAGAAACGCTGTTTTTTGTTAAATCCGTAATTCCCATAGGGTTCTGCCGTTTGGATGAATCGTCGATCCGCATCCAATTGGGCGATACGCTCATAACTGTTTGCCCAGTCATAAGCCCAGTAACCGTGAACCCAAATGTTGCTCGTACTCTTCCACCGCTTCGGCCGTTCGCTTTCATAATAGAATCCGGAGGAGAGAGATCCCATATTCGTTCCATGACCGTCGTCCACACCTGCCTCTTTAGGGAAATCCTTGATGTGTTCCCACCCGCCCGCGTTCGGCCAGCGAGCCAGAGTCATCGGCCGGCCGTCAAAAAACAATTCTCCATGAGCGGGCAGTGTTGGCCTTCCGAAGCCGCGCGATTTCAAGTCGCCAAAATCTTGAATGCCCTGGGCACGTAGATCGGCTTGCAAAACGTTGTCGCGTGCAGATTTATCCAGACGCGTAAGGACGTCGGCGTTTGTGACCTTCTTAAATCCCGAAATTATACGCCCTCCAAGCATCCGCGCCCGTTCATTTTTATAGGCGCGCCACACAATAGGCGTTGCAGTCGTTCCCGAATCTTCGGCAGTGAATTCAAAAGCATTCGTTCGGATATAATCGCCGCCGCGAAGCCAAACGGTCAAACCGTTTTGGGGAAGGGCTGTCTGGCGTTTCATTTCACGGACTGCATCGCGGGCACGTTCCAGGGTGGCAAACGGCTTTTGCTCCGTTCCGGGATTGTGATCGTCTCCTTCAGGCGAAACGAAAATATCGGCTTGAACCGTCGTGCAAAACAGCCCAACCGCCAATATTCCAATGAAACAAAAAGCCGTCAAAGAAGGTTTCAGACTAAAACGGCTATCGGAAAAATGCGAACCGTCACAAGAGGTTTTCTTCATGGAAATGCCGTCTCCTTGATGATATATTCGTGAATCATGAGAAATCATATACGGTTCATGATACCGTGGTTATCATACACTTCCAGGAATATCGGCGCCATTACCCAATCGGTTTTCATCATGGAGATTTTCTGAAGATATTTTTCGCTCCGTTACAGAAACATACTTTTTAAAAGAAATCGATAATTGTGGAATAGAAAAGAACAATATTATATGCTGACATACAGCAGAAACCGGACTGGCAATACCGACGTAGATCGTTGCCATCCCTATAACCGCCCCGTTTGAATACGGATAGTTTATAATCAATGCATTCGGAGAATCGCATGCTACCAACTAAACAACCCTTCATTTCGATCTATTTGTTTTTTGGTCTCATTGCGGTCTGTCCTTCTACGTCGGGAGAGTCAATGGGGGATAGGCCCGTTTATGTTGATTCCAGTCTGCCCATAGACATAAGGGTTGAAGACTTGCTGTCGCACATGACGTTGGAGGAAAAAGTCGGGCAGATGAATATGCCCTGCGTATACAAGCAGCGTATCGGATGGGGTCTTGATGTGGGAGAAATCTCGATCCACCAGCAGATGACAACAGAAGAACGACTTAAACAAATGGAGGGATGCAGAAAATTTGTCAGAGGGAATCATAATGACGAAATCGGTCCGGGAGGCGGTTTTTTTACGCTCGCCGACCGGATTGTTTATGAGGGGACACGCAAGCAGGCGGAATTTTTCAACGAACTTCAGAGAATCGCTCTTGAAGAATCGCGATTGAAGATACCAGTACTTCA
>CAZFOX010000225.1:0-4811 GCA_964520565.1 uncultured bacterium
CGGCCGATTACCACGATCATGTTCTTCGCTTCCATCGTCATGTTGGGAGCGGTTTCCTATTTTGAGTTGCCTCTTCAGATGATCCCGGATATTACGGCGCCGGGAGGCGGGGCCTTTTGCCGGATCATGGAGAACATGAGTCCGGAAGAGCTGGAACGCAAGGTTATCGTTCCCATTGAAGGTGAAATCGCCCAGTTGCAGGATGTGAAAAACATCTACACGTACAGCTTTCGGCAGGGGGCGTTTTTTCGGATCGAGTTTAATTTTGGCGCGAATGTCAAATACCGCATCGTGGATTTGCAGGAGCGGCTGGATCGTTTTCGGCGAACTTTTCCCAAGCGTTCTATGTATATGGAGGCTTTTCCATTTGAGACCTCCATGTTCAACCGGGAGTTCATGGATCTGGTTCTCAAAGGACCGCGAAGCGATCCCTATCTGGAGTCGATTAATGCCGAAAAAATCTGCCAAAAACTTCAGGATATCGATGGAGTGGCGCAGGCGGATATCTGGGGGGGGAAGCGGCGTTCCGTCGATATCACCATATTGCAGGATCGCCTGCAGGAATTTGGAACGGCGTTATGGCAAGTGAGGAACCGGGTACAGACATTCGCCAACGAGCCGGTTTTCCTGGGAGATATTGAAGAGCAGGGAAAGAAATTATTCGTTCGTCTGGACGGTCAGTTCGGCGATACGTCGGAAATCGAGGACGTGGTCGTTAAGAACGATGGGAATATCGCCGTTCGTCATTTGGGGAAAGTGGAAGATACTTATCATGCGAGGCGTTGGCTGCGCCGGGTCGATGGGAGGCCGGCGCTTGGATTGGCTTTGGAAAAGGAGGCCATGGTCAATCCAGTCGAACTATCCCGCCGCACGCACAGTGTGATCGAACAGATCAACCGGGAAATGTTGCCGGAAGGATATCAGCTGGACGTAATCTGGGAGACCTCGACGGAAATCCTTACCATGCTCAAGACGCTTAGCAAGCGGGCGTTCATGGGCATCATTCTGTCGATGATCGTGTTGTATCTTTTCATTCACAACCTCCGGATGGCGTTGATGATCTGTCTGGTGGTTCCCATCTGTGTTATCGCCACGTTCAACGGCATGTACTTTACATCCATGTCGATCAATATGCTGACGCTGGTGGGGCTGGCCGTGGGTGTGGGTTCGTTGATCGATACATCCATTGTCGTGTTGGAGAATGTTTTCCGGCACCATCAGCGTGGGAAAAATGGAATTCAGGCGGCCGTCGTGGGTTGCCACGAGGTCGGGAAAGCCGTTTTTGCCTTAACGATCACGAACGTATTGGTGTTTCTCCCGATCATTTTTGTCGAGGGTTTTATTCGCTTGATGTTTACCGAGGCGGCATTGGCGATTATTTATCCGATCGTTATTTCCATGATCGCCGCGTTGACCCTGGTTCCCATGATGACCTCGCGGTTGATTCTATTGATTGACAAGAAACGCGAGTTGCAGCGGGCTGCCGGGATCGAGGAGAAGCGTCAATCCACGTGGAAGAATGCCAGGAGTCGTTTTGCCCATTTTTCCGGGAAATTCGGACGATGGATTCCCCGGCCGTCGATGGACAAGACGAAGCGGTATTACGGGACGATTCTCAAGAGTTGTCTTCGGCACCGCGTACGATTCCTGATCGCCATCGTTCTGTTTTGCCTCTATACCTTTTATTACACGACCGATAGTATCAATCGGGACGTACTTCAGGAAGCGCAGGATAACGACTGGTTTTACGTGTTCATCTATCTACCCAACGGCACCAAGCAGGATCATACCCTGGAAGTGGTGAACCAGGTGGAGGATATCCTGCTGGAAAAGGTGCCGGAAATTAAAAATGTTCACTCGTGGGTGGAGGATGATAACGCGACCGTCCGTGTGCGTCTCAAGGATATTGCGGAACGGGAACGGGAATCGGAAACGATCAAAGAGGATCTTCGTCCCACCTTCGAGCAATTCTCCGTAGCCGAAGTCACGTTTCAACAAACGCGCACGCGGGGAGAGAACCAAACTCCCCCTGTGGACAGCGGCCGGGGGGGAACGATTGAAATCCGGGGGCCGGAATACAATCAGATCAACGAGACGGCCGAAAATTTCGCCGCGGTTATGAATCAAATCCGTGGCATTCGGGATGTATATAACGATAACGAGCCCGGTCCTCTGGAAGTTCATTTCACCCTGGAGCGCGATGCGGCAGCGATATTGCAGATCACACCCCAACTGGTGGCGCAATCTATACAGATCGCGCAGCGGCGCGGCGATTACGCCAGCATTCAAATGAAAAAAGGCGATGATGAAATCGATATCATTTTTAACCTGATCGAGAAGCCGGAGGATTTGAATTTATCCCGGGAGGAACTGCCGGGAATGACCTTCGAGGAATTGAAGGAAATTCCGATTTATGCTCCGGCGATGGGAACCACCGTTCCCTTGAAGGATCTGGGAACCCTGGAAATCAAACGGGGCATGAGCAATATGCAGCGGGAAAATCGGGAGCGTATCGGGTATATTCGTTTTGAAACCGCTCCGAACAGTAATTTCACAGAGATCGAGGAAGAAGTCCAGCAGTTGATCAATGTGTATCCCGTTCCAGCTGGATATCGGATGACGCTGGGGGGGCGTTCGAGGAGAATCGATGAAATCTTCGAAGCGGGGAAATTGATAATCTGGCTGGCCGCCTTGTTATTGTACATGTGCATAGCCGCCCTGTTTGAATCGTTCACGCTGCCTTTGGTGATCTTCCTATCGCTTCCGTTGGCGTTATTCGGTGTGGTATGGTTGTTCCTGTTGACCAATACGCCGTTCAATGAAATGGCGGTCATGGGATTGATATTCCTGATCGGCATGCTACCGAACAGTGCCATACTGCTCGTGCATTTTACCGGGTATCTGCGGAGTGAAAAATCGTATCCTCGCCATCGGGCGGTTATGATGTCCGGCATTTACCGCTTGCGGCCGATTTTCATGACTGTGGCAACGACGATTCTCGGATTAATACCGATGGCAATCAAGACGAAGGGAGAAGATGCAGAATGGGTTCCCTTCGCATTGTGTGTGATTGGCGGCCTGGCCAGTTCCACTATTTTGACGCTGCTGATCGTTCCCGGGTTTTACTTTATTGTCGAAGACATCGCAGCGGTTATGAAATCGGTGGTTCGTTATGTCACCAGTTGGCGCTGGATGTTAGTTTTTTGGAGCCGGCGGAAACGATTGCAAGTCAGGGAGGCGCTGGTTTCGTATCGCACGGCTCCACTTCGAGAAGAACCGGTGCGCGTGGAACTGGATCATCTGACGCGCATTTATCCCGCCCCCTATTTAGAACGGTTTTCTAATACAGCCCGTTCTTTGTTCCGAAGCGGATTGATTCCGGTGCTCTCTCCCGCGCCTGGAATCGTGGCGGCGCCTTTTGCCGGAACCGATCGCGCGACGATCACCCGGTCGCGCACGAAGGCGTTGGATATGGTTTCGTTGACCATCGATCAGGGGTTGTTTGGCCTTTTGGGGCCCAATGGAGCGGGGAAGACTACGCTGCTACGGCTCATTGCGGGGATCGACCAGCCGACGCGCGGTTATCTTTCCATTTGCGGGTACGATATGAAAACCGAAGCCAAGAAGGCGCAAAAATTAATCGGTTATCTCCCGCAGTATTTTGGTGTTTACAGCCATATGACCGCCTATCAATATCTGGATTATTTCGCTCTGCTGAAGGGGATGAAGCAGAAAAACGAACGCCGGGAAGCGATTCTGCGGGCGTTGGAAATGGTGAATCTTCTGGAAGAGAAGGATATTCCCGTGCAGAATTTTTCCGGGGGAATGAAACGCCGGATCGGATTGGCGCAAATCCTGGTTCAACCCCCGAAAGTCTTGATTGTCGACGAACCGACAGTGGGTCTCGATCCATTGGAGCGTCTGCGATTCCGTAACATGTTAGTTCGGTTAAGTCAGGACCGGGTCGTGATTCTTTCGACGCATATCGTGGAAGACGTGGCTCACAGCTGCCGTCGCTTGGCGTTGATCGATGAAGGGAAAGTTATTTATACCGGTTCGCCGGACGATCTTGTCGAATCCGTGCGGGGGAAAGTGTGGGATCTCACGGTGAAAGACGAAAATACCTGGCACCGGTTGCGGAAGCAATATACGGTTGGAGGACAATCTTACACAGCGGAGGGAATCCGGTTACGGATCGTGGCGGATCGCGCGCCCGAGCCGAAGGCGACGCTTCTCGATCCCTCTCTGGAGGATGCCTATCTTTATCATACCCATCTTTCGGTGACGATGGAATCATCGGATGACGAGACGGCTGTGCGGCATTGAAGCGGGAGCTTGTTTTATCTCCCGGGAATGAACTGGAAGAGAAAAAGGAGAAGGCGCGTGAGTTTTCGGATTGGTTTTCAGGTGATGTGGGTGTGTCTTTTTGTTATGGAAATCCTGACGGTCTTTGCGGAGGAGATTATTCCACCGCAACCGGTTACGGTGAACTCTTCCGTCGCCGCCAGCAAGCGGATTGAAGATATCACCGTCGAAGAATCGATCTTGAAAAAAGAGGATTTTCGTCCCCTGGGAGATCGAATGACGCTGACGTTGCCGGAAGCCATCGCTGTCGCTCTGGAAAAGAATCCCAATATGCAAATTTCCCGGCATTCCCTCGAGGGAAGCCTGGCGGATCTGGATTTAACAGAAAGTTCCTGGCGTTCGAAGTGGAATCTGGATTCCCGGCTGGATAATACCCTGAATCGCCGCGCCTCCGGATCGTTCCGTCTCGATCCCGAAAAGGGACTGATCGAGGATATCAAAAGAGA
>CAZFOX010000225.1:4821-7523 GCA_964520565.1 uncultured bacterium
ATGAAAATAATACTTTGTTCAATATCGGCCCTCGTTATTCACAAACGTTCAAGAACGGTTCGCAATTGACTGTCGAACCGCAGTTTGAATATCAGATTTACTCCGACGGCGCGTTCGACCGGGGTACAGGGAATCCTGAAGGGAATCATTACGAAGACCGGTATAATTTGAATGTCAATTACAGTCTGCCCCTCAACTCCCGGCCGCGGGAACAAAATCGTACGCAATTGGAAAATTCCCGTATTTCTGCATTGCAAGCGGATTACAGTCTCTATAGTCAGGGGAAGACCACGGAGGATATCGTTATCAGCCGGTATTGGAACATCAAACAGCTGGAAGAACGGCTGGTCATCCAACGGGAACGTTTATTGCAGTCGCGCCGAGTGGCGTTTATCATCGAAACGCAGTATGAATTTGAAAACGAATCGAGGCAGAACGTCGGGCAGGCGCAAACCGACGTGTTAAATAACGAGGCCAACCTGATTGATTTGGAGGGGAATCTTAAAAATTCGACCGAGAGTTTCAATATTTTCCTGGGTATTCCGGTGGATACCAATCTGGTGTTGACAGATGTTTTGGATGTAGCCCCTCTTCCGATGAGTGGGAAGGATTATGTGGCGTTGGTGACGGAAACGAATGTGGATCTGAAAAGCCAGCGCCTCACAATCCGGCGGACGGAAAATTCACTGCGTGTGGCGCGGCTGGGGCAACAGCCGGATTTACTTCTATCCACCTTTGCCAATCAGGATGACGAGGGTGGCCAGAATCTGGGAGCGGGACTGATCTTTTCATGGCCATTCGGCGATGGAGGAGCGACTCGCGCCCGCGTCCGATCCCTGACACATAGCCTGGAGCAGGCGAAGATTCGGCTTTGGGATGCTGAACGGCAGTTGGTTCAGCAGACTTATAGCGATCTTCGTGAGCTGCAATTGCAAGAGCAACGGATTGAGATTCTGGGACGGAATGTACAGCAATCCGAAATCAACCTGGAAAATGGATTGTTGAATTTCCAGGAATTCGGCCGTATTTCGTTTCGCGACTTGCAGGACTTGCAGATCGATCTTGCAGATTCCCGGTCTTTTCTTGTGCAGGCCAAGGTGCTTTATAATGTCGCCAAGTCGAGTCTGTTGAGTAAAGTTCACGATTATCAGCCATCGGATGAAATAAAGCCGATTCTTACGAAGTTGAATTAAAGCATCATTTACGAATACGTTCGGATTCTCGTTTCTAGAAAGCGGATAAGATCGGATTTTTAAAGACCTAGCCAAAGATATTTGAAATTCAGGTTTTAGTAAATTCATTCAAGGCTCAAAAGGTGTTCTGAGAGATAAACTCGCAAAATCGCCTTGAAAGAATCTAACAGGGGAAAATAAGAACAAATTGTTGAGAACCGCGCTAAAGCCATTCAGGCTGGAGCGGTTTGTTTTATAATAAGAAGTCCTGGCCGGGTGGTGGAACGGTATACACGAGGGACTTAAAATCCCTTGCCGGCAACGGCTTGTGGGTTCAAATCCCACCCCGGCTAGATTCATTCGAGGCATTTCGGAAAGTTTATCTCTCCGATGACTTTTTGCGCCTTGAAGGAATTTTCAAATACCTGAATTTCGACTTTCTTTGGCTAGATTCATTCTTCCTGCCGATCTCTTATTTCTCTCCGTTTTCTTTACGCAATCTCCGTTTGCATGATAGGATTCCTTATCCTATGTATGAATCGCGATATAAAAACAAGGAAGAGTGAGAATGACGGCCAAAATGAATCAGACGCGAAGGACTTTCTTGCAGCGATCCACGATCGCTCTGGCGGGAGGGACCTGGGCGTTTTCCAGAGGGCTTTGCCAAGAGGAAGCAAGAGGATCGGCCAGGCCGAATGTCGTGTTGATTATTACGGACGATCAGGGATACGGTGATCTGGGCGTGCATGGCAACGACAAGATCGCCACTCCTCACCTGGATCGATTTTCACGCGAGAGCGTGGCTTTCACTCATTTTTATGTATCGCCCGTCTGCGCTCCTACTCGCGCCAGCCTGATGACCGGGCGCTATAACTACCGAACCGGCGTCGTCGATACTTATATAGGCCGGGCCATGATGCACGCGGAAGAAACGACGATGGCGGAATTGTTCCGTGCGGGTGGATACCAGACAGGAATATTCGGCAAGTGGCATCTGGGCGATAATTATCCCATGCGTCCCATCGACCGGGGATTTCTGGAAGCGCTGGTTCACAACGGGGGAGGTATCGGCCAACCTTCCGATCCTCCGGGAAATATGTACCACGATCCAATCCTGTCGCACAATGGAAAGCAGGAGAAACATTCAGGATATTGCACGGACATTTTTACGGATGCGGCGATACGGTTTATCGAAAAAAACAAGGATCGCCCTTTTCTGGCCTATTTGAGTACGAATGCCCCCCATACACCGTTGCAGATCGATGAGAAATACGTGCAACCCTACCGGGAAAAAGGGATGGATGAAACGACCGCCAAGGTCTATGGAATGGTAACCAACATCGATGAAAATCTGGGACGATTATTTTTCAAACTGCGTGAATTAAATCTGGAAAAAAATACCATAGTCATTTTTATGACCGATAACGGGCCCCAGCAGCCGCGTTATACCGCTGGTCTGCGGGGACTTAAAGGAACCGTTTATGAAGGGGGAATTCACGTTCCCTGTTTTATCCGATGGACGGAGAGATT
>CAZFOX010000226.1:0-7516 GCA_964520565.1 uncultured bacterium
CAGCCTTCAACATGGTATCTACGATACTATGATGCTATCCTATCGTAGCGGTTTCTGAACGGACTCCCGCTTATTCTTCTCCCTCTTCTTTTTTCTCCAAATATTCCTTGGCCAGGGCATCAACGTCGTTTACGAATTTTTGTTGATTGCTGCTGGAAATCTGTTTGAGGCGGTTGTCGGCGTAATTCTTGGCGTAGCGCAGGCATTTGAGGGCGCTTTCCATTTCTTTGAAACGGAAGTGAAAGCGCGCCATCAGCAGATTGATTCCTCCGTCCTTCAATTCGCAGGGAATCGCGCTGATATCGTCGTTGGCGAAGCTCAGTTTCATGAAGCGGTAGGCTTCTTTCCAATAGAGATCGTCGATGTCTTTGTGCGGCGCTTCCTTGTCGGCATAGAGGTGTTTGTTCATTTCGTCGAGGAACTGAATGCTTTGCAGGTAGTTGGTGGTGATGTAATAGAGCCGGGGCTCGGGGGCCTTCATACTGAGGGGTTCGTTGGTGAATTTTTCCTCGATGGTGTTGGCCATGGTTTCGTATTGCCAGTCGGCCGGTTCGATGTCGTAGTTGTAGCAGATGCGAACCATCTGGCAATACCGGTCGAGGGCGAAACAGACCAGGGTGGTGACGTAGTCGCGGGGTTCCTGAAGCATCAGAGTGAAGAAGGGAACGCCGTAATCGGCGCGCTGCGACCAGATTTTTTCAAAGGTCGCCTTGGTGCGCGTATTGGCCGGGCGGTTCTTCTGCTTGTCGAGCAGGGCGCTTTCTTTTTCAAAGCGGTAGAATTCGCTGGCCAGCAGTTTGAAACGTTCCTCGATGCATTTCTGGTAGAATTCCTTGATTTGCGCATTTTTGCGCGGATTCATGGTGAAATACTTTAATTTATCCACGCCGTAATTGTATTCGTTGGATGAGGTCAGGCATCCCGGACACACCGAGGTTTTTAATTCTTCCGGATACGGCTCGTATTCGCCGATGGGCTGCATATGAGCCACCATCCAGTCGTCGTAGACGATCGACTGGCTCTTGGTCATGAATTGATAGTTCACCATGGGCGTCTCGCAGACGAGGCATGGGAACTCCCGTTTCCAAAGCGATTTTTTCTTGGGCATCGAACCTTCCCCGAACCACCGATTGCCGGAGAGATTGACCTTGCCATTTTGTAGAATGAACCCGGCAGACCGCTCCAGCTGAATATATAGAACATGAATACGTTAAAACAATTATGAAGGATTCTCAAGCACATCAAGCACTTTTGCATTCATTCGGAGGAAATGGGGAATGAATCGTTTTCTTATGGATTGATAATTTGTTCGTATATTTCTTCGTAAAATCGGCTCAAACGATGGATCAGGCGGCTGTAGGCGAATTCGTTTTTCGCGGCCTGGCGGGCGCGGTGCCCGTAATCCGCCGCCTTGAGGGGATTGGAAATCAGTTCCACGCAGGATTCCGCCATTGCCTCCGCTTCGCTCTGAACGGCTTCTCCGATCCCCAGGGTTTTTATCAGAGTTCCGCTTTCACCCACGTCCGACGCCACGATGGGGCGTCCGGAAGCCATATAATCGCACAGTTTGTTGGGCAGGCGCGCGCGGTTGGCCGGGGAATCGTTCAGGGGGAGGAGTTGGATATCGCACGCGCCCAGCCAGGCGGGAATCCCGGAGAAGGGAACCACACCCGGCAAGAAAACATCCTTACCCACCGCGAAACGGCGCCGGAACAGGGTTTTCGCTTCTTCTTCCACGCCGCCGCCGACGACCAGCAGCGCCGAGGTTGGAACTCGTTGCCGGATGCGTTCGAACGTATCCGCCAAGAGTTCCATATCCCATAAGGAAAAGCCTACAAAACCCAGGAGGGGCCGGTCGGAGGGCAGCCCCAGTTTTTGGCGGCATTCGGCCTTGTCCAGGAGGGGAAACCGTTCGATATCCACGCCGGATGGCAGCAGAAGTAGTTTTTCCCGTTGGACGCCCACGTCCAGAGCTCGCTGCTCCAGAACGGAACTTATTACGGTGACCCCGTCGGCCATGCGTTTGCTGCCTTCTTCGATGCGTTGTTCGATCCGGTCGATGAAAGCGAAGCGGCGGCGTGCGGTGGTGATGCCTCCCGCCGCCCACCAATCGCACCAGTCGGCCATGAATACGGATTTTGAATTCGGGGATATGCGGCGGGTTCGAAGGCTCAACCAGGGCAGCAATACGTTGGGGCGATGATCGAAGGCGTGCATGATATCCCAATTTCCTGGAACCGATTGGAAAAGGCGCGCCAGGATGTCGACCGGTGCGTAGCCGCCGTCGTGCTTTCCCCCTTTTGCCCAGCGCGGTGTCTGCCAGACGCGAACGCCGTCTTCGATCTCGTGGTTTCCCTTCCCGGCCGGTTCGCGGGAGCACGTCCACAGATCGACGGAATGGCCGAGTTTGACCAGTTCCCGCGCGAAACCCATGCAGCGGAAATACGTACCCCGTCCGGCGAGGTTATGATTCAGGAAGAGTATCTTCATTTCGGTGCGATCCCTGCAGGGTTCACCCTTGTGGATGCCCTTGGATTCCTGGTAGGGTATTGTAACGAAGAAATGAGAATCGCGGATGGGTTCCGCTGTACGGATTAATCACGAACGCGATCCCGGGAGAAATGGGGTATCCGCGGAGGGAATGAAATCTCTATCGACAAACAAGGCGTTGTTTCCTAGTATGTATGAGTGTGGATGACCGACTCAGGATGGGAGGTTTCGATTGGAATGAACCGATCCGCGTTCACATTAATCGAGTTACTGATCGTCGTGGCGATTATCGGGATTCTGGCGGCGATCGCCGTTCCCAATTTTCTCAACGCCCAGATCCGGGCGAAGATTTCGAAAACCGAATCGGAGATGGCCTCGTTTGCCACCGCCGCCGAGATGTATCGTCTGGATAACAACGACTACCACCCTCACAATCATACCCCTTGGCAGAATAAGTATCTGACGACGCCTATCGCCTATTTTTCCACGAATCCCAAGGACATCTTTGAAAAACAGAACACCAGCAACGCCTGGGATTTGAAATTCGGCGGATACCATCTCGAGCGAATCTATTATCCCGATGGGACTACCTGGCTCGATCCTCACCTGCGCGTTCCCAACAATCCGGACGCCGTGCAACGCGGGATGAAGAACCGGCCTTACGCGTACGAGCTCTGGAGCGTCGGGCCGAACGGAATTTTGGATTTCAACGTGAATGGAATTACCGGATTTACGTTTTATATGGCGACGAATGGGACGACCAGCATCGGTGATATCGTCTGGATCCGTCCGTGACGGCGGAACCGCCCGGCAATCGTCGATTTAACATATGTGTCTTTGAAGATTTTTCGCGCAGGGAGATAACCATGAATACCCCTAAAAAGAAAACGGAGAAAAAGAGAACGGTTTCACGGAGACGTTTTATCCAATCGACGGCGGCCTTGGGTTTCGCGAGCCTGTCCCGGCGCGTGCATGCGGCGGGAAGCGATACGATCCAGATCGGCATGATCGGATGCGGAGGGCGTTGCACCGGGGCGGCGATGGATGCCATGAAGGCGGACGACGGCGTCCGGCTGGTGGCGATGACCGATGTGTTCCAAGAGAACGTGGATCTTTCCCGGCAGGAGATTCAAAGCAAGATGCCCGATCAGTTTGCGGTGAAGGACGACCGGGCGTTTGGCGGATGCGGCGGGTATAAGAAGGTCATCGAGAGCGATGTGGATGTGGTGTTGATCGCCTGCGCCTCGTTGTTTCATCCACTCTATACGAAGGCGGCGCTGGAGGCGGGGAAACACGTATTTGTGGAGAAGCCGCATGGAATCGATCCCGCCGGAATCCGCATGGTGCGCGAATGCATCGAGTTGGCGAAAAAGAAAAAATTGAGCCTGGTGTCGGGATTGATGAGCCGCTATATTCCCGGCGTGCAGGAAACCATGAAACGAATCCACGGCGGCGCGATCGGCGAGATAATCGCCATCGAGGAAAACTTTCTGCGGGCGCCATACGTTCTGAAGGCGCGGCGTCCAGGCGACCGGGAAATGGAGTATCAGTTCCGCAACTGGTACCATTTTTCGTGGCTGTCGGGCGACGACGTTACCCAATCGCTTGTGCATAACCTGGATAAGGCGCTCTGGGCGTTGGGAGAAAAAACGCCCGCCAAGGCGCACGGACTGGCGGGACGCTCGTCGATGTTCGGCGACCTCTACGGCGATGTGTTCGACCATCACTCGGTGGTGTACGATTTCGACAACGGCGTCAAGATTTACGCGCTCTGCCGGACGCAGGACAATTGCCACGGCGGCGTTTCGGATATCATCATGGGAACCAAGGGCCGTTGCGATCTGTTGGCCAACCGCATCACCGGCGAAACCAACTGGAATTACGAGGGAATTTCCGGCGGCGGTTACGTCGAAGAACATCAGGCGCTCTTTCAGGGAATCCGTTCGGGAAAGCCGGTGGTCAGCGAATATATGGCGAATAGCACCATGACCGCCATCATGGGGCAACTGGCCTGTTATTCGGGCAAGCAATTGACCTGGGACGAGGCGAACAACTCCTCATTCACCTTCGGCCCTCCCGATGGCGATTTCGAGATGGAGCCGCCGAAAAAGCCGGGGCCGGATGGGAATTATCCCATCGCCATACCCGGGAAAACGTCCGCGATCTAATTGAAAAGGGGAACGACTATGCCAGGGATTGGTTTTCACACAGATGCGTTTAACAGCCGCAATTGGAATTTCGAGCAATGCGTGCAATGGGCCAAGGATCACGGTTTGAAGTTTATCGAGTGCGGAACCATCGACGGGGTGGCTTACATTCAGGCGCTGGGATTCTATCCGCACGTCTCGCTGACCGACGATCCGGCACTGATTCGCAAGATGATGGAGGGATACGGCGTGCGTTTCAGCCAGTTGGACGCCGCGTTTCCTCTCAACCGCAAGGATGGACTGACGCTGGGAGTGCATTACGTCTGCAATTCCATCCGGTGGGCCAAACTGGCGGGATGCCCTTGCATCGATACGACCGATTCGGGGAAAAAGCCGGAAGGACAGAGCGACGAGGAAGGGCTGACGATTCTGAAAATGGCCTACGGCGAAATTCTGAAGGTAGCGGAAGCGCACCAGATTAAAGTGAATCTGGAGCCACACGGGTATTTCACCACCAAGGCCGAGTTTGTCGCCGAACTTTTGGATACGTATAAAAGCCCCTATTTCGGGATTAACATGGACACCGGCAATACCTTTATATCGGGACACGATCCGGTGGAGTACGTCGAGGCGTTCAAGAACCGGATCAATCACGTGCACATCAAAGACGTCAGCCAGGCGCTGGCGGAGGCGATCCGAGGCAAGGCGACCGGCATCGCCATGAGCCATAGCGCGATCGGCGACGGCGTCAACGCGGATAATATCCGGACGTGCGTGAAAGTCCTGCTGGAAAACGGTTACGACGGCGTCTTCAGCCTGGAATGCGAGGGCGACCTGTTGGAAAAATCGTTGGGATGGATGCGGGGGTTGTTGTCGTAGAATAGCGATCCATGAAATGTGCCGAGTGAAAACGACGATCGAACTTATAGATTGCTTCACTTCGTTCGCAATGACACAAACGGACGTTCGCAATGATACGATAGTATTGCTATATCATTACGAATCTGCTCTGGTTGGAAACGCGAACCTGATTAATAAAAATGAATGGATGCCAAGGGCGGCGCTTTTTCCGCCCTTGCGAAACTTATGATTAAATATTTCTCTGGATTCATAGTAGTGCGACGAAGTAATAAGAGAAGGTAAGTATTTAACCGAATGAAGAAGATTCCCTCCCCAAGTTGAGGAGGGATGAAGGGTGGGATCGATCGGCTTTCCAATCAACCCCATCTTAAATCAATGTCATTAAGATAAGATTATTCTCCAAGTATCAAGGGCGGAAAATACACCGCCCTTGGCACCCAATATTCCTTACCTTAATGATATTGTCTGTCAATCTCTTCCAACTTGGGGGAGAAATATCAAGGAAAGTGTTGGTTTAACGCATGAAGCGGATCGCGATTTTTCTTTCTTTGTTCATTTTACTGGCGGCGGCTCATATCCGGGCGGAGGAACCCTTGCCCTGGGCGAATCCGTGGGATGTGGGGATGAATTACGAGTTTGTCAACAAGGCCTTTGAGGAAGTGGCCAAAGCGGTTGGAGAAGGCGCAGGCCCGGGCGCTGTGGGTCTGGTGATCAAAGACGGGAATATCGTGGCCCGGCGGGCTGTCGGCAACAGCCAGACGCAGTTGATCCGCCGTGAGGAGGGCGACGGCGAGTTGGAGTACGTCCCCTATAGCGAGAGGATGCTGGAAGAGACGATCTTCGATCTGGCGTCAGTCACCAAGATGGTGGCGACCACCACCTCCATCATGATCCTGCTGGAGCGGGGGCAGCTCGCTCTCGACGATCCGGTGGTGAAATATCTTCCCACCTTCGGCGCACGAGCCAAGGATAAAGTCACTCTCCGCCATTTGCTGACGCATTCGGCGGGATTGCCCGCCTGGTTTCCCTTTCATCAATTGTTCATCAACCGGGACGATATTTACCGGTCGATCGATGAGGATTTCGCTCTTCTCTCTCCGCCGGGCGAAAAGCGGGTGTACAGCGATCTGGGTTTTATCATGCTCGGGCGGATTGTTGAAACCGTCTCCGGCCAGCGGCTGGACCGGTTTACCCAGGAGACAATCTTTCAGCCGTTGGGGATGAAGGACACCGGATATCTGCCCACGCTTCAGGAGCGCCTCCGCGTTGCGCCCACGGAATACGATCCCTTGCGCGACAAGGTTTTGAAGGGGATCGTGCACGATGAAGTCACCCAGGCAATGGGGGGCGTATCCGGCCATGCGGGACTTTTTTCCACGGTCAACGATATGGCAGTCTTCGCTCAAATGCTGCTCAACGGGGGCGAATGGAAAGGCCAACGGATTTTGAAAGCAGAAACAATTCAAACCATGCTGACGCCCCAATTGCCGGGGCGTCCGTTGTTGAACGATTCCGGGCGCGCGCAGTTATTGGGGTGGTGGGGAATGAACGATAACCCTGTCATTACCGATATCGGCGGTCTGCCTTCGAAAACCTGTTACCTGCATACGGGTTTTACGGGAACGTCGATCGCCATCGATCCCGAACATAAAACGGCGGCAATCTTATTGACCAATGCCGTCCATCCCAAGCGGGAGACCGCCGACCGGGCGGCGATGCGTTTCCCCTTTTATTTGAATATCAGCAAGGCATTGGTAGGGGAAGCCAACGTCGTGGGAGTCAATTAATTTTGTTAATTCTGTTCGGAAGACAAAACCAGCAAAGCGTCTTCCCAGCCCTTGGGACGCTGAAACGCTCGTTCGTCTTGATTGTCGATGGGGGCATTTTCGGAAAGCAGTTCTCCAGTTTGTGGATTGAACCACTGGACGCGTTTTATGCTGGAAAAAGTGGAAACACGAATGTGTATTTCTGGATTATCCGGCAAGTAAGCCACGGCCAGATCGTTTTCCGGCGTTTTA
>CAZFOX010000227.1:0-7495 GCA_964520565.1 uncultured bacterium
AACGAACGAATTTCTGCAAAATGTACTCGTCGACGTCCCGGTCGGTCATCGGCTGATCCGGTTGAATAATAATTTTCCCCGCACTCACATACGTCACTACACCCGAACGGCGAGCCACAACGACAACGCCGGAATCTTTAGCCGCTTTATATTCGACACCGGTTCCGACCAGGGGCGATTCCGTCATCAGCAGGGGAACCGCCTGGCGTTGCATGTTCGATCCCATCAAAGCCCGGTTGGCGTCGTCGTGCTCGAGAAACGGAATCAATGCAGAAGAGATCGAAACCAATTGCTTGGGCGATACATCCATGTAATTCACGTGCTCGGGTTTGACACGCGGGTAATTTTCCCGGTATCGCGAAAGAACCGCATCCCGTACGAAACGCCCTTTATTGTCCAATGGTGCGTTGGCCTGCGCGATGATGCAATTGTCCTCGTCATCGGCGGACAGGTATTCAATTTCCTTGGAAACAACGCCGTTTTTCACCTTCCGGTAGGGAGTTTCAATAAAACCAAATTCATTGACGCGCGCATAAGTCGAAAGGCTGGATATCAATCCGATGTTCGGACCTTCGGGCGTTTCAATCGGGCAGACGCGGCCATAATGAGTATGATGCACGTCCCGCACTTCAAATCCCGCCCGTTCGCGATTCAAACCGCCCGGTCCTAGCGCAGAGAGACGGCGCTTGTGAGTCAACTCGGAAAGGGGATTCACCTGATCCAGAAACTGCGACAGTTGGCTGCGTCCGAAGAAATCGCCGATGGCCGTAGTGATCGGCTTGGCGTTGATCAGGTTACGAGGCATCACATTTTCCAGATCGAGGATGCCCATCTTTTCCCGGACGGTTCGTTCCATCCGCGCCAGACCAACGCGGATCTGGTTTTCCAACAATTCGCCAATGGTACGAACACGGCGATTGCCCAAATGATCGATATCGTCCGACACTCCATCGCCACGATTCAGCATCAGGATATAGCGAATCACGGCCACGATATCGTCCGGCGTCAGGGTAACCGTATCGAGATCGATCTTGATACCCAGTTTCTTATTGAGCCGGTAACGTCCCACACGGGATAGATCGTAACGCCGGGGTTTCGTGAAGAGATTTTCAAAAAGGGCGATGGAGTTTTTAGCGGCGGGTGGTTCGCCGGGACGCAAAGTCTGATAAATTTCCGCCAGTGCACTTTCCTTATCCGTCGTGTTGTCTTTCAGGAGGGTATTGCGGATCATGTTGTAATCCCGCTCGTTTCCCTCCACAATTGTCAGACTGGGGACGTTCAACTCCACCAATTTATCAAAAATGGATTCGTTAATTTCAGTTCCCGCCTCGAGATGGGTCACATTCGTGTCGGGATCGACGATGTCGCGGCTTACAATCTGGCCGATTAACGCCGTTTTATTTCGGGCGCCGATCTTAACCTCTTTATGGGTGACAAAGAGACCCATGATTTCATCATCGCTTGAGTAGCCGAATGCCCGCAACAAAACGGTAACCGGCAACTTCCGGCGGCGGTCAATGATCACCGACAAAACATCGTTCAGATCGTTTTCAAACTCCAACCAGGCTCCCCGGTTGGGAATGATGCTTCCCTGAATCAAACGCTGACCGCTGTGATGGGTTTCCACATTAAATGTTGCGCCAGGCGACCGGTGCAGCTGACTGACTACTACACGCTCCGCTCCATTGATAATAAATGTACCCCGATCGGTCATGAGAGGGATTTCGCCCAGATAGATATCCTCTTCCCGGATATCGATGATCACTCCATCCTCTTCCTTATCCTTCCCTTCGCTGGATTTGACGACCAACCGAACCTTGATACGCAACGGCGCCGAATAGGTCATTCCCCGGTCGATACATTCCATGACCTGGTATTTGGGCCGGCCCAGCGTATAATTGACATACTCCAGCGAGGAACCATCCCGGCCTTTAATGGGGAATATAGAGTAGAACGCCTGCTGCAATCCCGCCATTTCTCGCCGATCCGGCAACTCGTCCTGTTGAAGAAATTGGTTATAAGAGAGCTGCTGGGTCTCGATCAGGTCGGGAATCTCAATGACGTCTTGGATCTTGGCAAAACTGTGTCGTTTTCGCCAAGGACAGATATCGGTTGCTTGTTTCATTCACGTTCTCCTCTGTCCCCTTGTTTTTCCTTCTCTCTATGACTACTGTAGCGATACGATGCCCATGTCGTGGCAATTGCAGCTGTTGGATTGCAGCTTTCCCTGCTGACAATCTCCCCGCATTCACGCCTTTTGACGATGATATGAATACAAATTACTGCCCAGGCTTGCCTCCTGGCACAATTGCCACCCCTGCGGACATACTGGTAGGTTTGAAAAAGACGGACGTACGTACGATTTCCCCGAATAGAGAACGTACGTCCCCGAATCGCGGATAATTAGTGATTGATTCATAAGCGCTTACGAATACTTTTGGAAGAGAATTGAAACCGGCTCCGGCCTTTTTACTCGAACTGACAATTCTATGTTGTCGGCAATTTCATGTCAAGGGCATTTATCCATGAATTCATATTTTTTCTTTTTTCCTTCTTTCTCCCCTTGACTTCAAAAAATAAGATCATCCCGCATTCCCCAGACTCAATATCTAGTTATATATTGAATTATATAAACTTACGTATAAAATCCCCATTTCCATCCCTGAAAAATGTAAGAATCCGTATTCAAATCCATTCCCGGCGGCAATCCCTACACCATTTTTAATTCATCGATTAGGATACTTTGTTTATATTGACATCGGCTGTTATTTCTTTGTTTTTTCGGCAATAGAGACTATGAAACTGAAAACCCCCTCAACCCAATACCGCTGGTTCTGGCCGTTGATTTTCACCTGTGCCCTAATCCGTCTTGGCCTTTCGCTTTATCTTCTCAACAATTGCCATTACTTTTTCACCTTATCTGCCGATGATGTGGCCCGTTACCGGCTGGCGCTTTTGTGGGCGAGCGACGCCTCCTTTTTCCCCGATCTTACCTGGCCACCCCTTCCATTTTGGTTGGGGGGATTCTTCATTCGTTTTTTCTCTGCAGGTCCTGGCGTTTTATGCGCCATTTCCATCGCGGCCTCGATTCTGACTCTTCCCCTTCTCGCTCTTTTATGCCTGGGTCTTATCCCCCCCTCCGATTCCGGCCGGTTTCGCAACCAATGGCTTCCCGTCACGGTTGTCCTGGCGGCTTTCACCTTAAATCCGCAATGGATATGGCTGGGGACCAGCATGCTCGCCGAAAGCCTTTATACTTTTCTAATACTTCTCACCTTCACGGCCTTCATTCTCGCCATTGAACGAAAATCGATTCCCTGGGCATTCGCCTCTCTCATTGGCGCCGTATTAGCTTCCATGACCCGCCTTGAGGGTGTTGCATTAGCAGGCATTATCTTCCTTCTCCTCATTTGGCGGTTTCGCCGGCATCCATCCCGGCTATCCTGGGCTGCTTTGCTTGGTTTTGGATTCCTCCTGATCTCATTCTTCCCGATCACCTGGTATCTGGCTCATTCTGGAAGCACGGGAAATCTGTCTTATCTCTCCGCCTTGAAAGAAGGTTTTACCTCCCAATACGGGTACAGTCCTTTCCGCACTCCCATGCAACTACTGCGTATGTATGTCAATGTTCTTCCGCTGACTCTTTTCTTAATCCTGGTAGGTTCCTCCGGGGTTTGGCAGGAACAAAAAAACAGTGGTATGCGCATCATTCTCCAGTATCAATTCATCCTCATTTTTCTTTATATCGCCGCCCAATGCCTGGCCGCCGCCCTGGGCATGATGCCAACGCATAATTTCTGGCGTCTGACCGTGCCCATGTTCGTATTATTGCTTCCCTATCTCGGTGTGGCGTTCGCCATGCTGGGACGATTCCTGTCGGTTCGATCCCAATTGCTTCCCGCCGCTCTTTGCGTTTTTTCCACTTTTCCCTCTTTCCCCCATCCACCGATCTTCGTGACTCCCGATTTATATCAATCTGCCGTCGATATTCGGGAAATCATCGCTCAACAACCGGAAAGAGGCGGTGCGTTGATCGAGGTGGTAGGCTGGGAATGGTTGGCATTATCGGTGTTGGGACACGGCCCCTATTTCGACGGGTTACTTTTCGACCGCGATCCCCAAAACCGCGAAGCCTCGAACCTCAATCCCCCCATCTTCAATCTCCCCCCCGATCAATTGAAAAATTACCTGAAAACCAATCACGTCGCTCTGGTGGCGGCGAATTCACTCACTGCCAAACAAGCCATGATGTCCCTCGGCTGGAAAACCGCCCGTTCCGGCCGATACGCCCTCTTCGTCCCGCCGGAACCATAGGAGAATACACCTAACCGCGCTCCATCGCCTCGCGCAAAATCGCATTAATTCGCGTTTGATATCCCGGTCCCTGCTTTTTGATCCACGTCACCAGATAGGCATCCAGCCGAATGGTAATCCACTCTTTGGGTCTCTCTTTAAGAGGACGACCGCGGCCTCGCTGAAGAAGTACCTCCGCATTCTCCATACCCAGGATTTTAGGTAAAACCTCACATGCCGGACGAGCACGCTTAAAATCCTTATCCGTCCATTAGGGATTATCCTCGTCAACAGCGATTCCACGATAAATGTGTTCATTTTCATCACGGGTCGGCTTTATCGTTTTCGATTTCTTTTTCATAAGGGCATATTCTGAAGCCGTTTTTTTTCATCCCATTCGAATTTCGTCATTTATTGTGCATATAAATAATAAGAATATCAATTACCTGTTGATGGTGGAGCAATAATCAAAATAATTACGATCTTTTTGTATCCACTCTCGTTATAGAAGAAGTAAAAGAATAGAATTATCCCACAGCATCCTACCCACCCAAAACGCCGATACAAGACAAATATCTCATTCCAACCTAAACATCAGCGGCATCCCTTCATCTATTTTCATCGCTGATCCAGACAATTTATCCACCCCTTCCGTGATGATGGACAGTCTGTTCGATAAACGTTTATAATAAGATTCGATGGCGGATGAGCGGTATCCTGCCACCGCTACACAATCCATAACAGAAACGTAATCATATAACCATGTTCTCAACTCCCGTCGAAATCCGTTTCAGTAACGACAAGCAATATCTTCCGATGGCTCTGGCGTTCGTCAGGGAACTGGCCATTCTGGCGGCGCTCCCCGAAAAAAAAGCGAAATCCCTCGAATTGGCCTGCGAGGAAGCCATACTGAACACGATCCAGCACGCTTTCGAACCCGGCGAAAAAGGTCAAATCTGCGTCCAGGGCTTAATGGATCGAACCGACCTTTACGTTTCCATCAAAGATAACGGCCTGCCCTTCGATGCCTCGTTGTCTCCCCAATTCGTGAAACCTGCGGTGGAGAATATCGATGACGCCCAGATAAGCGGCCTTGGCATTCATCTCATTCAACACATGGTCGACGACGTCTGCTGGATGAACCATGGCCGGGAGGGCAAGGAACTTCGGCTTACCGTTCACCTTCCCAGCGCCGATATCAGCCAACAATTACCGCAGGAGGATTTATCGCCGTACGATGAGGAAGTTCCTTTGGCTCCCGAACAGGAATACACCATCCGCCGTTTGCGCCCGGAGGATGCCATTCGAGTCTCGCAATGTATTTACCGGACTTATGGAAACACCTACCCCAACGAAGACCTCTACTACCCCGAACGCATCATCCAACAGAACGAAACGGGCGAGCTGATCTCCGCCGTAACCCTGGACGAACGGGGCGAGATTGTCGGTCACTATGCCCTCGAGCGCCCCGGCCTGGGAATCACGGCGGAAAGCGGCCAAGCGATTGTGATTCCGTCCCACCGGGGAAGAAAACTGATGGAGCGTATGCGCAGTTTTCTCGAAGAGGAAGGTAAAAAACAGGGATTGGTGGGCATTTTCGGCCAGCCGGTCTGCAAGCATACCTTCAGCCAGCGTGTCAACGAACGATTCGGTTCCAAACCATGCGGATTTAACGCCGCCCTTGCCCCCAGTACTTTCAGTTTCAAAAAGATGCGCGCCGATGAGAAAGAATGCCGTGGGTCGTGCATGCTCTACTGGCGGCACTTGGTCGAACCCGAAGAACGTATCATCCATCCACCCTCCCGGCACGAAGGAATCCTGAAACAGATATACGACTATCTGAACATCCCGGTTCGATTGGAGAAACCCGGAACGCTTCCCGATACGGGTTCCATAACCCTAATGTACATCAAAGACTGGGGCGATGGATTTATTCGCATCGAGTCTCCGGGCAAAAGCGCCCTCGTCGAATTGGGACGCGCACTTCACGATCTCATCCATATGGCCGGGATAGAGACCGTCTACCTCGAAATCCCCTTGGCCCATCCCGGCGCGGCGGAATGCTGCGTGGAAGCCGAGAACAAAGGCTTTTTCTTCTGTGGATTGGGGCCCCATTTCTTCCCCGAAAGCGACGCGCTCCGGATGGTTTATCTATCCAAAGACATCGCCTGGGATCAATTGCAAATCTTCAATCCCTTCGGCCAATCAATCGTCGACTATGCGCATCGGGAATACAAGCGGGTAGCTAAATAATGGAATAACCGGGACGTTCGTTAGCCGATTCAATGCAACCTATAAAGGAATAAAAATGACCGAAAAACCAATGGAAAGCGCGAAGTCGATGAATGAACCGAAGGTCATGAAGCCGATAGCCAACGAGATTGCTAAAATTGCCCACAAACACCAAGGGAAAACGTTCCATAAAACACAAGCAAGAGAATTATTGCTCGTTGTAGGCGTTCAGAACGACTTCTGCGAGGGTGGAGCGCTGGCGGCGCGGGATACCAATTCCCTGATCGAACCGCTCAACCGGCTGATCCACAAGGCGGAAGAAGCGGGTATGCAGGTGGTGTTCGCGCGAGATTGGCATCCCCACGACCACCATTCGTTCGAGGATTGGGGACCACATTGTGTCCAGGATACGCCGGGAGCCGCATTTCACCCGGACCTCTACAAACCTTCGGGGACGATCGTTATCGATATGGGGACATCCAACGAGATGGATGGATACACACCGTTTCAAGATCCCGTCTTGCAAGGTCTCGTTTCGAGTCCATCGTTGAATTCGATCTACATCGTTGGGCAAGCGTTGGAATTCTGTATTCTCGCCGCTTGCAGAGACGCCGTTTGGTTTGGAAAGACGGTCGTTGCGGTGGAACCGTACGTCCGGTCGGCGTCGCTCGATGCATCGGAACGCGAAGCGGTTTGGAATCTGATTGAATCCTTCGGCGTGA
Source organism: uncultured bacterium (assembly GCA_964520565.1). Classification (GTDB taxonomy): domain Bacteria; phylum Hinthialibacterota; class Hinthialibacteria; order Hinthialibacterales; family Hinthialibacteraceae; genus CAZFOX01. The sequence goes on from CAZFOX010000227.1 coordinate 7,248, forward strand.
TTCGAGGACGAAACGTTCCCTTTCGTTTAGAAGATAAATAGTATTTATCAGATTTGTAGGTGATGTGATTCAGAAAAACTTCCGGGTGTCGCTCGGCGGTATGTAGTTTAATTAGGGTGCACCAAGTATCGGCCTCTTGACAAAGCGCATCATAGATGGGCTCGAAGTGCGTAGCATGTAGCCCACCAAAATCACTTTTCCTTTGCATTATGGTGGGCTACGATTCGCTTTGAGTCCATCCAACCTGT
>CAZFOX010000228.1:0-7445 GCA_964520565.1 uncultured bacterium
CATGGGAAATGTACTGTTTCGCCATGGCGGTGTGATAGAACTCTTCGATGACCTGAGCGGTCTGTTCCTGGGGGATATTGCCCAGATTCGCCACTTCGAGGGTGATCTGTTCAATCTCTTCATCGGAAAGACAGCGGTAAACGTCGGCGGCGATTTCCGGCCCGAGAGTAACCATGAGAATTGCCGCTTTTTTACGGCCGGTGATATTGGGTTTATTTTTTGCAGAACGAACCATGATCCCCTAAAAGCACCTTAAAACGTTATCGATTTAACGTCTGCGATTCAGAAAGGCCATTCCCCCAGCCCTCGATCTTTTTTTTCCATTCGATACGGCAGAGTGCGTATCTCCACTACTTTCATTTTCCGACAAGGAAGTCAAAACCGGAGCGATGAGCAGTTGAATTTCCTCATCGGTCAACGGTAACCCGTCTCCCGTTCTTTCTTCCTGAGAATCAAGCACATGGCGGATATTTTCCCGAAGAGAATCATAAATTTCATGGCAAGCGCGATCGGCCTGCAACTCATCCATCCGGGACGAGACAAACGAATCCAGTCCTACCCGCTCCCGTTCCATAATCTGTGCCATACCCTGAAATCCAGGAGGCGTCTCATCTATGGAATTGAATAAATCCATCCAGAGTTGAGCTCGAAGTTTCTGAAGGCGCTCGCCTTCTAGAAGATCCATCATTAGATCCCGATAGCGGGCTTGTTGATTGGAATAGAAATGAGGATCGACTTTCAGACATCGTTCTTCCAGGTTTTTCTCGGCATTAACCAAATCCTGGAAGGAGTACCCTAAAATCGATTCATCGATTTCGCGCCGGTCCAGCATGGTTTTCGTGATGCGGCAGCGATCCAAGAGAATAAAATAGGGATGGATAAAGTCGTCTCGATTCAACGACCAACGTTCGACACGTTCCACCAATCGCCGAACCTTATTCCAGCAATCGTCAAAAAGGCGCATGAAGGCGTCTTGTTGGCCGTTCATGCTGATTTTCAGATAATCGAAATGAATGGAATCATGCGCGTAGATTTGAACGAGATGCTTTAAGTTATCTAGGTGATTGAATAGGAGTTCTTCAACGGTGAGTTTCCAGATGGGCATCGTCCCTTCATTTTTTGTCCGCTCCATTTGATGGGAGAGATTTTGGAGGGCGGTTTTCAGGGATTCCCCGCTCAGCCAATACGCACCTTTCTGAGTATGGACGCAGGTCAATTCGATCCCTGGGTACTCGATATACAACCGATTTTCCGCCTCGGTCAATTGTTTGCCGATTCGGTCAATATGTTGACGATCAAACCCGGACAGAGAGGAGTTGTCACAGATGGATTCAAACGATTGATAGTGCAATGCACTCGGTTGAATAGCAGGATCAAGAATATCGGAAATAAATAAAATCGGTTTGTTGCGGATCATTATTCAAACAATCAGAAAAATGGGATGAAGCGCGGGATTTCCAGAAATCGCCACAAAAAACAGAATCAACACTTGAAAGAACAATCAACGCCACGCCACCGCGTATAATAACACGCATTAATTATTATAGAAAGAGGAAAACTTTTTTCTATCGGATTTTCCCTGATTTTACCCTCGGCAAAAAACCTACAAAACCCATATGGACTCGCAAGATTCCAGAATCTTCGTAAGAACGATTTTTATAATACCGTTCCAATTCGCATTTCGAAAAAGCCAGAGAAGTTAGGTTATTTCGAAGAACGAGTGAGAGAATTACTATACAGACTTTTTGGAACCGCTCTAAAAAGCCAATGCCCCGGATCGGCGCCGATCCGGGGCATTGAATACACAGTCGTCTTTCCACTTACATACTGGGTTCGATAATCCGCGCGCGGATGAAATAGAGAGTAGAGAATTTCTCTTTTTCGATTCGGCGATCGATGAACAAATTACCCAAAAACGGAATTTTCGAGAAGAATGGAATCGAATCCTTCGATTCGGATTCGCGTTCGGAAATCAATCCACCGAGAACCATCGTATTGCCATTTTTCAGACGAACGCTGGTACGGAGGTACTGTTGATTGAGAAGTAGAGGACCGATATTGGGGACTTCCTGTCCTTCCGGTACTTCACCCTGAATCGTAACCGGAAGACGTTCACCTGGCTCGACGATCTGAGGATTCAGTTCGAGGTAAATGTGATCGTCGTTCAGGATGAAAGGAATGGCGGCCAGCATGCTTCCCACGAAGGTACGTTGGAATGTGACAACGAGGCGGTTATTGGTCGGATCGTCGTCTCCATTGTCGTCGAAGTCGGCGCTATCCGCATATGGAATCTGTTGACCGACGAAAACCAGTGGTGGATCGACGGGGTTGGCCACAGAGAGCACTTTCGGTGCGTTCAGCAATTGGAAACTGCTGGTCGATTCCAACAGATTCATGAGGAAATCCAATCGGGAGCGTCCAAAGGTATGAATTCCCAGATTCAAGCCATTGGCTTGGGAAGTGGACATATCCATATCCATCTGCATTTGCTCTGGATTGAAACTAATTTTATCGACGAATGGATCGGTCAGGGCATAATCGAAGTTGATTGTTCGAAGATCCGTCAGAGAGACTCGAACGGCACGGGTTTCCAATTCGATCATGCGCTGAGGTTTATCGAAGGTAGAAATGATCCGCGTAACCAGATCGAGCGTTTCCTGATCGGGCGTCAATACGACAATACTGTTGGTATTGACATCGGGATAGAAGCGAATCGCCAGGAACTGGAGAAGATCGGTACTTCCGCCGCCACCGGTCAGATTGAAACGGTTACGACTCGTTTCCTCGTACAGGTTTCCCGCATCGGTTACCGCGTCGCCCTGTTCGTTGGAGCCGATGGATTGAAAGGCATTTTGACTTAGGAACATGGCACGGGTGGATTGCTGGGAATCGAAAAAGACATACGCCAAAGCATCGGCGATCGAGAAAACATCGACGTGTTCGATTGGATACCGTTCAATAATCAGATCCTGCGTGCTTTCGCCTCGAACGCTGCTCAAGTAATTTTCGACACGGCGGATATTTTCCCGGGTGTCGACGATATCGATGGTTCCCCGATCCGGGTTGGGCACGATCATTCGGCCTTGCAACTTGGCGGCGTCACGGCCTTCTTTGCCATACAACATCTGATCAATGATATCGTGAATGGCACCCACGAACTCTTCCCGCCGCAGTAAGGCCTCGGGCGTGCTCTCCACATCGTCTACATCGGTAATCGTGAACTGTTTGGCTTCCAGTTTTCCTTCCTGGAGTTGTTGTGTGATCTGATTCTGGGAAAGGATCTTTTCCACTTCCTCGATATTTTCCGGGTAATCGATCACGATCATCACGTTGGAGTTGGGTTCCAGGTAGAGAGCGCGATTGGGATTTTTCAGGTCATAACTTCCCTGTCCCTTATAAAGTACCAGTTTCACAATCTCTAAAATTTCTTTCGCAATATCCTTATCGAGACGGTAGGTTCGCGTTTCAACCGGTTTCTTTCCTTCGATGAGAACCGGCATATCCTTCAGAAAGGCTTCCACGCGCCGGATATTCGCTTTGGTATCCGTAACCAGGAGAGATTGGCTGTTTCGGTTCAAATAAAGTTGTTTGCCCGGAACTTTGAACTCATCACCCGGTCCGTAGAGAATGGCTTGCAGATTCTTACTGGAATCTTCCAGAACGGAAGGATCGGCCAGAATGGACTCGATCGTTTTGTATTGTCCTTCGGAAAGAGGAAAGACTTTTGTTTCGAACCCCTGTTCGACAAAGACAGTGCCTTGATCGCGATGCCATACAAAACCGTATTGCTTTTGCAGTAAATTCAGGACTTCGCGAACCGTAGTGTTTTTCACTTCAAAAGCGACATTGCCGGCCAGGTTCTCGCCCATGACAACGTTCAAACCGCTGATTTTGCTCAGGGTGCTCAGAACGTTTTTAATATCCAGGCTTTCCCCTTCCGTGGAATACTGCATGATCGGTTGATCGAGTTTTTTCTCGAATTCAGCATCCTCCGCCGCTTGCGCCTGGGCGGCTTTCTGAGCCTCCATGGCCTGATTGTATTCCGTTTCCGTATTCACCAGATATGTTTGCGCCAGGGTGTGATCAGGGAAGATCTGAAGCGCATTATTCCATTTCATGACAGCGTCAATCACACGTCCTTCTTTATAAAGGATTACGCCTTCCCGGAAAATGACATCAGCCATAGCGGCTTTATCCCTATTTTCCTGAGCCGCCGCCACCTGTTGCCCCGCCATTTCCTGTTTTTTTACGGCTCCCCGTTTGGCATAAACCTGGTTGAGTAATTGATCGACGCGTTTGTCGTCCGGAGCCAATTGTTTGGCGCGTTGCAACTCAATCTCGGCCTTGTCGTATTGATTGTTCTCGAGATAAATCGCACCCTTTTGCAGACAGCTATCCAACTGGGAGAGATTATAATCCATGACATCCTTACGGACTTTTTCGGATTCCCGTCTCTCTTTGTCGATCGCATTCAGATAGGCTTCAACCCGTTTTTTTTCTTTTTCGGTTTTGGCTTTTTTTTGCGCATCGAGAAGGATAGATTCCGCACCGGTATAATCGCCATCTTTCAGCATGGCGTCCGCCACATTCAACATTTCTTCGGCGGAGAGATTGTCGGTCGAGATCGAGGAAGGAACGGCTTCGACCGAAGCGCCAGAACTTTTTAGCTTGGCAAGTTCTGTACGCGCTTTCTCATATTGCGGGTCCAATGTGAGAATCTGCTGCAGGAGAGCGACTGCTTTGTCCTGATTTCCGGCGCGCAATTCCTTTCGCGCCATGCGGAACAGAGTATCTGCCTGCGCTTTCACCGATTGTGAGGTTTCGCTTTTTGCCACGCCCATTATTGCCAGTTGCCGCCCGATGTCCATCGAACTGGCGGAAACAACCAAGCAATTGCCCAAAATCAGCGAGCCGATCAAACAAAACGGCGCACACTTATGGATAAGGGCCTGGAGATTAGAGTGAATCCAACACTTAAAAACAGAAACCATCTAAGCCTCTCCTTACTCTCTCAGCGAAGAATGCCGATCTGATGGGACCGAATAATTGGCGTAAAAAGCGGTTCTCCCTTCCACGCCAATTGTTACTCGAACCATTTTCCCGACCCGGAAAATCCGGACATTGGGATTCTATTTCTTTTTCATATTACCCAAACAGACAGGAACTTGTTTCACAGAAGAAACCGCCCAGCACTGCTCAGTTATGCAAACAAAATATCACTTGTCATGTCCATCCGGACCATTATACACCAATCAACACATTCAATAATACACCTATTTACTTTGATTTATATCAACTTTTGCCGGTGAACAATCAGGCTTTGAGAGTATAACAAAGCCACCCGCCGTGTCAACTTGTGTAAGAGAGATTTTCGTATTGGTATCTTCCGGACCGCCGACTTTCAATCGTAAGTTATACGTACGTCCACCGGTACGGGACTTTTTGTCACGGACGGAAATATTCCAGGTATCTGCCGCTGTGGATTTGGCAATACTCAGGATTTCAAACTCTTCGGTTACCAAAGGAGGCTTGCGGATCGTGGTTTTCAGCGTATTTTCCAGATTAGCGATCTGCGTTTTTTGGTCGGCATTGAGAGCATTCCCACCGAGAGCTCGTAAAGCAATCAGCTCATCGAGAAATTTAACTTTACCTTCTTGATCAAAACTATCATATTGCTTTTTGTCAAGAATATCTTTTTGTTGAGCGATGAATTGAGTTGTCAATTCAATGACCAGTTGAGATCGTTTCACAACCAGAGCCGCAAGTTTTTGTTGAACGTTTTTGTCCTGAGGATTGATACTGAGAGCCAGTCCCATAACCTGGATGGCTTCTTTGGTTTTCAGAAGATCTTTGGCCGACAAGGATTGATCGAATTGCGCTTCGGCCTGCGTAACCAATTCCGCATAACCCTCTTTCAAGCGATTTTGAATCGTGGCGACCAGATTGATTAATGGCTGCCGTTCTTCCTGTTTGATTAGTGCAAAATTCGGATCGACAACATTCAATTCTTCCTGAACTTTCTTCAATTGGATCATACTTTTCAGGAGAGCGATCAGATCATTTTGTCCCAGAAGTTGCTGCGCCTGGGATGTACCTTTTTGAATTTCCGTTTTCAGCATGGCGGTCTGGATCGACTGCCACTTCTGGAAAACATCCTGTTGCATTTTCTGGATTTTATCCAGATTTTCCTTTCCAATGGCGCTTCCATCCGTATCGGCGGCAATGGCGTCGCTTAACGTTTTATTGGCCCGAGCGAAAACCTGTTCCGCCTGCTGCATCTGATTGGCGGAAAGGAATCGGTTTCCTTCATTGATATCGTTTTCCGCGCTGGTATACATGCTTTGGAAATTATTTTTTAAGAATTCGCGTTGTGCGCGCCGTTTATACTCGGAAGGCATCACAGGATAGGAAATTCGAGTTTCGGTGACATCCAAAGCGATTACTTTTTCGAATTGCTGAATCGCCGTTTCATATTCTCCCGCATTAAATAATTCCACGGCTCGATTGTATGTCTGCTGAACTTCATTCCGCAGGCGAAGTTGTTCTTCGGGAGAGCCAAAAGGATTTCGCTTTATATCATACAGAGTCTGAGGCCGCTTTTCCACCAGGGAGGTCACCACATCATCCGGGGTGACAGTCTTGGTCGTTTCCGCACCGGCTCGTCCCGTGGGATTTTTAATGGCTTCATTGATGATATCCCCAACGGACAGGGCGCTTTTTTGATATAAAAACCACCCCCCGCCCAAAAACAGAGCGAGAAGAAGTACGATAAAAATCTGATCCTTCCGTGTATCGAGAAATTCGAGAATCGTATCTTTGTCCAATTTCACTTTAACAGCCAAGATTGTACTCCCTTATACCTATCGGGATTTTTTTATTCCATTTATTCAGCTCATCCAATCGATTTCATGAAAGATCATCCACCGCCGCCCGGCATGCCCATGCCCATCATACCCATGCCGCCATACATTCCCATGCCGCCATACATTCCCATGCCAGTAGTGTCTTCCTGTCCTTCCTGTTCCGGTGTAGGAGTCGGAGAGGGTGTCGGACTGGGGAAGGGAGTGAGGAGTTGAAAACCGGCGATCAAGTCTTCTTGTGTTTTGGTTTTATCCCAAAATGCCGCCACCAGTTCCCGAGAGACTGTAATGTTATCGATCAGGTTGCTTTCGCGGTCATGGAATCGAATATCCAGCGTTTTTACGGCTTCATCTTTCGCCTTGACCAACGAGGAGTAGATTTTGCGGATTAATTGAATCCGTTCCTGATCGTTCTGTTGATACACGCCAATAATCAAGGTAGAGTCCGATGCAGGATTTTCGGGATTGGTGTGTTCGAACTTGGTTAGAAGGATTTCCCCTTCTTTGCACAGTTTCCGGAATTCTTCCACAAACTTGATTTCTTCCTCGGTGTCGGCGGTGAAGTGGTTGATGGCCACGACCACC
>CAZFOX010000229.1:0-3937 GCA_964520565.1 uncultured bacterium
TCCATTGACCGGAAAAGCGCTTCCGGAGCGATAGCAGACACCGCCTTGGATGACGATTTTGAAGATGATGAGGTTTTCGACGACGAGAGCGATTCCGATGATTAACCTTTCCGCCGGATCGTCATCCGGCGTTGCTGGAGGGTTCGCATGATCAATCGCGTTATTCTAGTGGGACGCATGGTAGCCGATCCCGAGGTGCGTTATACCCAAAGTGGAATCGCGGTAGCCCGGCTTCGGATAGCGGTCGAACGGCGGTTTAAGAGCGCCACCGGCGAACGGCAAACCGATTTCATCAATATAGTAGCCTGGAGAAAACTCGCCGAATTATGCGGACAGTATCTCAAAAAAGGCCGAATGGTCGGGATTGATGGTTCCCTTCAGATGAATCAATGGGAACAGGACGGCCAAAAGCGAACGACGTACGAAGTCCTGGCCGACAACATACAGTTTCTAGATCGAGAGGGCTCCAGCGGGGGAGGTGGAATCGATAATTATCCACCGCCTCCATCCGATTCAGACGCCCCACCCGATCTGTCCGACCCCCTGATGGGTGGTCCGGGAAAAGAAGAGGGCGAATTGCCCTTCTAACCGAATATCAGGAGCGATCAAAAACAATGAGAGATAGTTCAAATAAACCCCAATCCTCCAGACCCTCTTATGGGAGTCGTTTCCAGGGAAAAAGCGAAGATGGAGTTCGTTCTCGAAGACCCGGACCGGGAGGTCCGAGTGGAGGTCCCAAGCGCCGTTTTTCCCGGCGCAAAGTATGCCGTTTTTGCGTTGACAGCGTTAAGTACATCGATTTCAAGAATTACCGGATGTTGAAGGAATTCTTAACTGAGCGAGGGAAAATAATGCCCCGGCGTATTACAGGTACCTGCGCGAATCACCAGCGCATGTTAACAACCGCCATTAAACGTGCCCGCAACATGGCGTTATTATCCTTCACGCACCGGTAACGAGCGGATATTTTAAGCAGGAGAAAAACCCAATGCCCAATCATAAAGCATCCGAAAAAAGCCTTCGCCAAGATACACGCCGCCATGCCCAAAACGTGGCCACCAAATCCCGGATTCGAACCTTGGTGAAAAAAGTCCGTACTTCTGCCACCGATAAAAAAATCGATCTGGCGAAAGAGCAGATGCGGGAGGCGATATCCGCCCTGGATACCGCGGCCAAAAAACATGTCATTCATCCGCGAAATGCCGCCCGCAAAAAATCCCGTCTCATGCGGCTTCTCAATAAGGTAGAATCTGTATAATTTGTCATAAAAAAAGTTTTATATAACTATAAATCCATCCCACCCCGTGTATAATATCGGGGTGTTTTTTTTATTCTCGGATCAGAATGCAAAAATACGTTACACTTTATTCAGGAATGATTTTATGAAGGCAGTTGCCGTGATTCTGGCAGCAGGGCGCAGTACTCGCATGGGTGGCGGCGAAAACAAAGTATTGCGATTCTGCAGCGGCAGACCCGTACTTAGTTACAGTTTAGAAGTCTTTCACCGGTGTCCGGCGATAACCCATATTGTAGTAGCAGGACGGGCAGAGGATCGTCCCATTATTGAACGGATCGTTCAGGAGTTTGCGCCCAAAGCGGCAGGACATATCACGGATGGGGGATCGGAGCGTTTCGATTCCGTTTTTTGCGGATTGAAATACAGCCAGCGATTCGAACCAGACGCCGTTCTGATTCATGATTCCGCCCGGCCGTTTGTCGAGGAACGCTATATCCACGATTCCCTGGAAGCAATTCACCAGGAGGCCGCCGGGTGTATCATAGGCGTCCCTTTAAAAGACACCTTGAAAGAAACCGATCAGGCGGGTCTTGTTATTCAGACTCCCGAGCGCAGTCGGTTCTGGTTATCGCAAACTCCGCAAACGTTTCGATTTCGAGAGATTTTCGAGGCGTATCAGGCTTACAAACCACCGCCTTATCCCACAGATGACGGCGCTGTATTGGAATGGAATGGGGGCAGGGTGAAGATGATTGAAGGGTCGTATCATAACATCAAGTTAACGACCCCGGAAGATTGGACGCTGGCCGAAGCAATTCTGCGTATTCAGCGTCCGAAGTAAAAAATCATCAACCTGCAAAGCCCAAACCAGTACGGCTGCAGGTCAACCCAGTTAAAGGTGGACAGACTGAATGCCGCGCGAGAAACTCTCCGTCGAATTATCCTCATATGCGAAGATCAATCTATTTTTAGATATTGTAGGGATACGGGAAGATGGGTACCATCTTCTGCAAATGGTGAATGCCCAGATTTCCCTGCACGATACAATCCGCTGTACACTGATTTTAAAACCGCAGATTGTCGTATCCTGCAACGATTCTTCTCTGGCCGTCGATGAGAGTAATACGGCCTATCGCGCCGCCGCCCGGTTTCGGGAACAAAGCCGGTTTTTCAAGGGGATCATGATCCATCTGGAAAAACGGATTCCGATGGGCGCCGGATTGGGGGGGGGGAGCAGCAACGCCGCCAGTGTCCTGCGCGCTCTGAATCAGCTGACATACGACCGAATCCCCCTGAGTGCGCTCCAGGAAATCGCCAGGGGATTGGGGGCCGACGTTCCATTTTTTCTCGAATCCGGGATCTGTTTGTGCAGCGGTATCGGCGAGAAAGTGATTCCGATTCCTACCAGGACGTCACCCGAAGAGATACCTCTCTATGGAGTATTGTGCTCTCCGGACCAGCATGTTTCCACCCAAATCGCATATCGCCTTTGGGACCAATTGAAAAGACCCATCCATTCATCCGCACACCCTTTGATTAACGCTTTGATGGAAAACGATTGGGAAAAGGTTCCTTCCGCGATGTTCAACGCATTTGAACCGGTCATTTTTGAAGAGTATCCGGAGATTGGTAAAGCCTATGCCATGTTTGAATCCCTATCTCCAACCGCGCCGCGAATGACCGGTTCCGGCTCTAACCTATTTAGTTTGCATACCGACAAAAATGAAGCGGAAGAAGTTGCGCGGAAATTGAACGAAAAAGGTCTTCGATCCACAGAATTCCATTTGATGTTATAGGACGATCGCCAGATACCTTTACTCTTTCCGTTTTCCCTTCGACCGGTTTGCACGGGAAACGTACACGTGTTATTGATTGGCTGAATTTTCAAGATAAAAATAATCCAACCCGGACGTTCTTTTTCTAGGCAAATGCGACTTAAACACGATTATACTATGGCAAGCGGTTCCCATATTTCAAATTCAGTGCATAAATAAAAAATCAAAGAGGCTCGATATGTTCGCTCGCCTGATTCCAGCCAGCCTGTTCCTATTCCTTTCTCTTCTAATCGGAAATGCCTCCCTAGCCGAAGGCGTTTATTATGTAACCGAAGACGGTTCTATTGGAACCTGGTTGACTTTGGGTCCCATTCCTGATCCAGCCGGTTCAATGCCACTGGCCGGTTATTCAATCAAATATCTGGATGAAGAAAATCTATCACCCGTTCGGGGAGAAACGGCCATTATCCAGGAAGCTACCTATACATGGACACCCCTGTTCGAGGAAAACGGGAATTTCCGCTTAAGCAGACATTTCTCGACCACTCAACATGTCAGTGCCTATTTCTATTGTGTTCTGGAAAGCGATCGGGATATGGATCTAATTCTGCATGTAGGTCAGGACGATGCAGTAAAAGTATGGTTGGGTGGTTTATTGATTCACGAACGGGATACGTTTGATGGCGATTACAAAAATCGGGTGGCTGTTCCTGTTTTTTTGTCCCAAGGCCGCCAATCTCTTCTTATAAAAGTTTGCCAGAATGAAGGGTTCTGGGGACTAAGTGTTCGTCTCAAAGATGCAGACGGAAAAACTCCGGCAGGAATACGCGTGATTCTTCCCGGTGAATGGGAAGAATCCGAATATTTGAATACCATTCTTTTAACCAGTGTTCCTCCGCTAGTAAGTCATGACGGCAATCACCTG
>CAZFOX010000229.1:3947-7443 GCA_964520565.1 uncultured bacterium
TCCGCTTGAAAATCCCCGCCTATTTCAGGCCGGAAATCGTGGAATCATTGACTGTTTATGATGGAGAAAAATCCGATAAACCGGTGTGGACAAGCGCTGCGTTAACCCAGCGGATCGTCACGATTCCTGTACCCCGTTCCGATCAACCTTACGATATGGTCATGCGGTTTTCTCTAGGAGGATGTATCTTTGAAAGGCAGATTACCATTCCTCCCTGCCGGAACTGGCGCGTGTACCTGCATCCCGGATCGCATGTGGATATTGGATACACGAACCTTCAAGAGATTGTAATGGCCGATCATAAGAAATATTTCAGACAGGCGTGGGAATTGTATGAAGAATCACTTCGCCAGGGTTTCATGCACGACGCGCACTATATATGGAATCCCGAAGTGTCTTGGGTTATCAAGGATTTTCTCCGTACCGAACCCGAGGCAGACCGCCGGCGATTGTTGGATTATCTACGCCGTGGCGTGTTTACTTTGGATGCACTTTATTGCAATTTGCTGACGGCGTTGTGTGGCGATGAGGAATTGATCCGCAGCGTTTATTATTCAATGAAACTGTCCGATCACGAACATCTCCCTCCAGTACGTTCTGCCATGATCACCGATGTTCCGGGTTATACCTGGGGAATCGTCTCTGTATTGGCCGGTGCGGGAGTCCGGTATTTTGAACTGGGGCCGAATTACAATGCCCGGATTGGACGGGCTACGCTGGCGCTGAAATATCATCCCTACTACTGGATCGGTCCGGATGGACAAAGTAAAGTTCTAGTTTGGAATACCGGTCACGGTTATTCCGATACATTCGATATGCTGCGTACGGAGAACGGTATCGAACAATTTCTTCAAACCCTTACCCAATACGAATCGGATCCGGACTATCCTTACGACATTGCCCGGTTTCGCGCCTATCTGGTCGATAATACACCGCCGCCGGATCATCTTTCTCAGATGGTGCAGGAATGGAATCGTCAGTACCAGGTTCCTCACCTGATTCTCTCGGGTGCATCTGCCCCTTTTGAAGAACTGGAATCCCGATTTGGTGATCGAATCCCATCTTTTAAGGGAGATTACACGCCCTACTGGGAAGACGGGGCTGCTTCATCGGCTCGTGAAACGGCGATGAACCGCTCTGCGACTCTTCGCATGCAGGAAGCGGATACGGCCTGGGCGCTGGCGCGTGCGGCGGGAAGCGGACAGCCGGTTCCCTTGCAGGAATTGGAAGAAGGTTATGACAAGACCATCCTTTACAGCGAGCATACCTGGGGAGCACATAAAAGCATCACCGACCCCGATTCCTTTTTCGCTTTGGATCAATGGCGAGTCAAACGTGAATTTGCCGAGAACGCTCTTTGGTTATCATCTCAATTAAAACGAGACGGTCTCAGAGCCTTGTCCAACCAGATTCAGAATGCCACGCCTTTCGCGGTTGCGGTTTGGAATCTGACCCAGTGGCCGCGTTCCGAAGAAGCCGTATTGAGCCATGCCGAAGCGGGGAGTGAATTCATATTCGCCGAACAGTGGATCGCCGTAGATTCGACCGGAGAGCGAACACCCGTTCTTTGCGACGAGAGGGGATTTGTCTTCCAGGCAAAAGATATCCCGCCTTATGGGTATAAGGTCTATCAGTTCATTCCCCACGCAATTATCCCGGACAATCCGGCGGTAACCGTCAACGCCAATGACGGCGTAATATCCGGTGGGGATTGGGAAATCAAAGCCGATCCACAAACCGGCGGCGTATCATCGTTGGTGCATCTGCCCTCCAATCGGCAATGGATCGATAGTGAAAGCCCTTATCGGGTGAATCAATATCTGCATGTTCTCGGCCCGGATGGGCAGAAAAGCCAGAGCGCTTCCCGGGTGTTTTTCCAAGCGAAAACCGAGGGGAATCAGCAAACCTTGATCGCCAATATCCAGGGACAAGGGGTGGAATGGCTCCGGCAGGAAATCCGGTTGTTTCCCGGCCAGAACCGGATCGATTTCACCAATACGCTGAATAAAAGCGATATCCGCGATAAGGAAGCGCTGCGTTTTGCATTTCCGTTTCGGGTATCCGATGGGAAATTTACATTGGAGATTCCATTGGCATCGATGCAACCGGAAACCGATCAAATCCCCGGAGCCAACCGCAACATATATACTCTTCGCCGATGGATCGATATCTCCAACGCGGAACGGGGCGTTACCCTGGTCGCGCTGGACGCGCCCCTGGTGGAACTTTGTGAAATGCACGCCGAAAAGGATTGGCTGGAAAACCTGCCTCTGATCAATACGCATTTCTATTCGTACGCGATGAATAATTACTGGTTCACAAACTATAAAGCCAGCCAGGGTGGGCCGGCGGTATTCCGTTATTCGCTTTGGATTCATGAAGAACCCGGCAAACCAAGCCGCGCCACCCGGTTCGCCGACGAAGTCTCGTCGCCTTTGTGTGTTATTCCCCTGCGAATCCGGGATTCCAACACGAGTGCAACGCTTCCACCTACGGCTTTCTCGCTAGCGAGTGTGGATGCAGAGAATGTATTGATCCAAAACATCAAATGGGCGGAGAACGGAGAAGGCCTGATCGTGCGGCTGCGCGAGTTGGATGGCGTCTCCACCCAGACACAGGTTCACTCCGGCCTTTGGAAAAAGTTTACATGGCAACGTTGCGATATCGTGGAACGGGCTCTCGATGAAAAATCGGAAATCGAGGAAGAAGGAATTCTGCCGGTTACTATTCGAGGTCACGAGATTCAAACGGTTTGGTTGAAACCCTTGAATTGACCGGATCGATGAACAGAAAAATGACTGTATTTAAAGAACAATATGGCCCTGCCGCTATTGTGACCGGCGCTTCATCGGGAATCGGACGCGCGTTTGCGGAGCAGTTGGCCGAGCGGGGTTTTGATTTGATCCTGATCGCGCGCCGCGAAACGTTGCTATTGGAGATTCAAAACGATCTGTCGACGCGATTCGGCGTTCAAGTTATCCCACTCGTTCAAGACCTGACCGAACGAGACGCCGCCGAACGAATACATCGGCGGATTCGAGAGACCGGCCAAGAGGTCGGATTGCTGATCAATAATGCCGGATACGGCAGTTATGGAGAATTCGACTCATTACCAATCGAATCGGAATTGGCCATGATCGATTTAGCCTGCCGGGCGATGGTGGATATTTCTTATCGTTTCATTCCGGGCATGAAACAGAGAGGCCGGGGGGGTATCATTTTTGTTTCGAGCATGTTGAGCCAATTCCCCACCCCTTACATGGCGACCTATGCCGCCGGAAAATCGTTCGAATTCGCCTTTGCCACCGCTTTGTACGGGGAGATGAAACCGCATGGCATAGACATCCTCGCCCTGCTACCGGGAACCACCTCCACCGATTTCTTCCATATAGCCAAGGTCAGCCGTCCATTTTCCTTTCCCAAAGCCACACCCCAACATGTCGCAGAAACCGCGCTGCGGGCACTGGGCCGGAAATCCTACGTCATCGACGGTTGG
>CAZFOX010000230.1:0-7398 GCA_964520565.1 uncultured bacterium
GCAAATCCGGAAAGGAAAAACAAGGAAGAAGCGACGCGAACGAGGGAGGAAGATGATTTCGACATAAAGCATTCGTGCCCCGATAGGTTCCTTGAGAAAAGTGCGTTATACCAGTTTCTTCCAAGGTTGAAATCAAACTCGGCGAACAATTTTCGCCCGAAACCGGATCGTGTGCAAAGTCTTTGGAAGGGGAAAAGGAATGTTTTTTCAGATTCAGGACAAAGAGGCTTACATAACGACTGGCCACCTTCTCACCCAAATGCTTGACTCGATGTGACTGAAAGGTAAAGCTATCTAAGCTAAAAGTAAATCAAAATTTCATCCCGTCACTATTCTCAGCGCGCCCATTCAAACTATCATGTAAAAGGAGTTCCATCATGAAACACTTATTGTATGTCAACAGTTTAATTCTTTCACTGGCAATTCCAATCTCGTTCGTTTTTGCGCAATCTACGGAGCCGGTACGTTCCTTCCATGATTTTGCGGTAAAGGATATCGAAGGGAAAACCGTCAAATTAAAGGATTTTAAGGGAAAAGTCCTATTGGTTGTTAATACGGCTTCGCGATGCGGTTTCACACCTCAGTATAAAGATTTAATGGAACTCTATACCCGGTATAAAGAAAAAGGACTGGTTGTGTTGGGATTCCCCGCTAATGAATTCGGCCAACAGGAGCCGGGGAGCAATTCGGAGATCAAGGAATTCTGTACGTTGAACTACGGCGTCAAATTTCCCATGTTCGCCAAGGTTTGCGTGAAAGGGGAAGGGATCGATCCGCTGTTCCGTTTTCTTACCGAGCAGAAGAATCCGGATTTCACGGGAGAGATCAAATGGAACTTTGAAAAATTCCTGATCGGTAAAGACGGGCAGTTGTTGCACCGCTTCCGAAGCAAGGTCAAACCAGGCGACTCGGAAATCATACAGGCCATTGAAAAAGCCCTCGAATCATAAATACGTATTCGAACGGCGTCTTCTTTCTGGATAGCAAGCCGTGCACTCATTCGAGTACACGGCTTTTTTATCCGTATGATTCAGGTATAAATTATTCAATGTGAAGATATAATCCCTCCATGTTATGTTACCGAATTCCTCATATGGAAAACGGCCAATGCCCTGAAAATATGGGAGGAAAAAATAATGAGTTTACAAAAGGAACTGGGGCTGCCCAATCCCATTACCGATTCGGCGCACGAAGCGATTATGACTATCGTGTTGACCGGAGAGATACTCGCCAAGGAAGGGCAGCGTATTTTTCGGCCCCTGGGGCTTACCGACTCGCAGTTCAACGTGTTAAACATTCTCCGCTATCAAGCGGAGGAAGATGGGATTACCCAAACGGAATTGGGCGAACGGCTGCTGGTCAATCGTTCCAACGTCACCGGCTTGGTCGATCGCATGGAAGAAGCCGGATGGGTGAAACGAACGCCGGTCGAGGGCGATCGCCGGGTCAATAAAGTCCAGGTCACCCGTCAGGGAATCGCCCTTCTGGAACGCGCTGAAAAAACCTATTACGAACGCATTCGGCAAGTGATGGGCAACCTGGCCAAAAAAGACCTGGCTGCCCTCTGCTCTCTCTTGCAGCGTATCCGCGCTTCGCTTCGTGAAACGTAAATCGATCCTGGTAAAAAATCGGTGGTGCAGAAGCCGACGTTATTCCTCTTCTCTAGGCAACCAGACCCGCATCTCCCCTTTGCCCCGGTGCGCCCAAGCGTAGTAGGGGATCAAGACCATCTCTTTCTCTTTCGATGCCGCGCACGCTTTTCCATGAACTGCGGTAATTCCACCCAACATATAAGGGCGCTCGAATGTGGTTAGTTCAGAATCATCGGGAAGCGTCAGATCGAAGACAGAACCGTCATTATCCACCCATTCCGCACAATACAAAACAGGTCCACGTTCGACAGCCACTTTCCCGCGATTGCCCTCCACCCGATCGCTGCAAAGGACGCGCCGGATTGGCATGGGCAGTTCCAGAGTAATGCGATCGCCTTTTTTCCATCCCCGTTGAATACGAGCGAAACCTTGATCGAGTTCAATCGGCCATCGAAAGCCGTTGACGGCCAGGACAATCTCTTCGCACTCGGGATTCAGATAACTGTATAAGTCGCTGGGAACCGGTTTCCCCTGCGCCCATCCCGGAATACGCAAGTGAACGGTGAATTCCGCTTCCACCTCGGGATCGACAGAAATAGCAATCCGACCTTTCCAGGGGTAATCGGTCTTCTGAGTCAGGACAACGCTATTATTGTTTGTTTTCACCACGCCACATCCACCGATGAATAGATTCACATACACATCGTTTACCCGATTTGCGTAAACGAAACCGGGGATCGAAGGTAAAAAGCGCACTACATTGGTCGGGCAACACGAACAATCGAACCACGGCGAACGGTCTTTGCCTTCCGATTCGAGGGGATTGGGATAGAAAAAAGTATCGCCGGTCAGCGAGACGCCCGACAGGAATCCGTTATACAAAATCCGCTCGAGCACGTCGATATATCTCGCATCGCCATGCAGCAGAAACAGGCGATGGTTCCACATGGCATTGGCGATCGCCGCGCAGGTTTCGTTGTAGGCGCTGGCGTTGGGAAGTTCGTAATCTTCGCCGAAGGCTTCTCCACCCGCGCGCGCTCCGATTCCTCCAGTGATATACAGTTTCCGAAAGACAACGTCTTCCCAAATTCGATTGATGGCCTGAATATATTCGGGATCGCCGCCCAGTGCCGCAATGTCGGCCATGCCGGAATAGAGATACCCGGCGCGCACCGAATGACCGACAGCCTTATCTTGCTTCACGACCGGCATGTGATCTTGAGCGTATTCACCGTAGAGTTCGCGGTGTTCGGCGTTACCGCGCTGATCGAGAAAGAATTTGGCCAGTTTCAGATATTTTTCCTCGCCGGTTACGCGATAGAGCTTCGCCAGGCCAATCTCGATTTCTTCGTGTCCGGGCACGTCGTATCTTTTACCCGGGCCAAAAACACGGTCGATCAAATCGGCGTTCTTGATCGCGATGTCCAGGAAATTCCGCTTGCCGGTGGCCATATAGTGAGCGACCGCAGCCTCGTACATATGGCCGACGTTGTACAGTTCGTGGCTCTGTTTGATAAACGACCAGCGTTCCTCTCCGGCGTCGTGGGCCGGATTTTTTGGATCGATGGTGCGGGTTGTATACAGATAGCCGTCGTCTTCCTGGGCGGCGGCAAACAGAGCGATCAGGTTATCGAGGTACTTATCCAATTGCGGATCGGGATTCAGCGCTAGCGTGTAGGCTGCGCCCTCCACGACCTTGAATACATCCGAATCGTCGAAACGGATTCCCTTGAATTCGCCTTTCATCAATCCGCCCGCTTTGGCGAAGTTATCGATTCGCCCCGTCTCTTCGCATTTCTGAAAATCGTACGGCAACGTCACCGTTCGATTGATCTCCAGACGAGGCGACCAAAAACCGTCGTCAACATGCACAGCCGTAAACGGGGCGGGTTGAATCGGGTAATCGTTCCGGGAATCGACTGCGTGCGATACGCTTGCGCATAACATGCACACTCCAGCCACCATCCACATCCATGGTTTCATTTTCATTCTTCCTTTCTATTCCGCGATTGGATACCAATTGCCTGGTTATACGTTTGCGTTCTCTCGAACGGCAATCGCCCCGGCGGGGCAGATTTCAGCGCATTCTCCACACTCTACGCATGCACCTTCGTCGATAACGTACCGGTACCGGTCGATGGAATCCGGATCGTCCTGGCCGGAAATCGCCTGAACCGGACACATTTCCGCACACATCCCACATACAATACATTCACTGTTGATGGAATACGACATCGTTGGATTTTCCTTTTAATACCGTAGTAATCCAGCCGCGTAAAAGATAACTGCAAACCAATCAAAGAAACGGATCATCATAAGATTACTTCGCTTTGCTCGCAATGACATTGTGATACGTTCTTGTCATTGCGAACGAAGTGAAGCAATCTGAAAAATCAGATCATCATGAAATAGTTAATTTTCCAGAATCAGATTCCGGAGAAATTCACCCGTCTTTTTCGCCTCGCGAAGCAAGTGAGGCAAATCGCCTGGAGTCAGCGTTTCAATCAGTAAAGGACCTTTTGAGAAACCTCCTTGCCGGAGCCGTGCGAATACCTTTGTGAAATCGACTTTCCCGGTTCCCGCCGTAACGAGGACATCCTTGGGAGGCAGATAATCCTTGACGCAGAGACCCGTCACAAGGCCGTCAACCGTTTCTGCATCGTCAACCGGATCGAGGTTTCCATCCGAATAGTAAAAGATATTGCCGGGATCGTACCAGAGGCGGAAGTTAGGGTGTCCCACGATTTCGATAGCCCGGCGGCATTGCGGTCCTGTCGCGTTAGTTCCTCCATGAGGTTTCAGTACGATGCTAACCTTCTTTTCGGCGGCGTAATCGCAGCATTCTTGAATGGCCTTATAATAAGAAAGGAATAAATCTTCCGATTCGGTACCCGCTACCATCAGCGCCTTTCCTTGGGCGGCAGCGCAGAGTCCAATTAATTTTTTCAATCCTTGAATACCCGCTTCCACCGATTCGTGAATGGGGAATCCTCCTGCGAACACGCACGGAACCTGCATGCCCCTTCTTTCCACTTCGCCGCCGATACGCTGCGCTTCCTCCAGGGTGCTTTCGAGCGAGAGGATGAGATTTGTTTTCGATTTGCAGGTCATCAGGCCGATATACTGAAAACCAGCCTCCGCAATGGCATCGAGGCCAGTACGATAATCGTACCGATCCCAGGGTCGTGTAAAACAACCGATTTGCCAGGCCGGATCGGGTGTTTCGGCCACGGCGGCGGGACGAACGAAACCGGCCGCCAGAGAAAGGATCACACTTTTTTGCATGAAAGCTCTACGAGATAAGGAATACCGTTTCATCTTCAAACACCTTTCATTCGTTCTGTTTTCTTCCATTCAGTGAGACTGGCCGTCTTGTTCGATCACCGGAGCGGGAGGTCTCGATGGCTGCGCGAACGAGACGAATCTCCTCCTGTTTGCGGCGTGGTTGTTCGCTTTCGGGGAACTGCCACCAGAATTTCCAGTCTTCCTGCAACCAGGGAGCATCGGGATGGGCAGCATTCCACCGCTGGCAGCGTTCTTCCTGCTCGACGCTCAGTTTCACTTTCTGGCGCTGGGCGTAACTGATCAGTTCGCCTTCCTCCAGGATCGCCCATTCCAGATTGACTTCAGAAAGCCGCGCACCTTCCAACCGGGAACGGAGAAAATAGACGCCATGCAGATAGGCAGATTGAAAGTTGGCTCCTTCCAGATTCGCCTCGGTCAGATCGGCTTCCTCGAGATGCGCGCCGGTGAAATTGGCACCCCGCAACGAAGCGCCGCTTAAAAGAGTTTTTTTTAGCAGCGCCCGGGTCAGATTGGCATTATCCAAATGGGCATCGTTCAAGCAGGCCATCTCGAGATGCGCGCCGGTCAGAATCGCTCCTTCCAGATGAACCGATTCCATATCGGCTCCTTCCAGGTGTGCCTGGGTTAAATCGGCCCCTTCCAGATGCGCTTCGGAAAACACGGATTCCTGAAGATGACTGAAAGCCAGATTGGCCCCCCGCAAATTCGCATCCCACAGTTTGGCGTTTTGCAGGCCGATTTTATGAAAATTACCGCCAATCATATAAGCACCCTTCAATTGGATCGGGCCGAGGTCGATCGTTAGCGTTTTTTCTTCCAAACGGGCGCCTCGGATTTGGCGAAATTTGGGATATCCAATCCATTGCGGCCATTGAGCGTTCAAAGGCCGCCACTGGAACAACCAGGTCTTGCGATCCACCATCCCATCGAGTGCATCCTGGATGGCTTGGACGATCTGTTGAGGTGGAGAATCGGATGGGCTGTCGCGGTCGAAATATTTCCGATTGACACGATATTCCTGTGCCCAACGAAGCACCAGTCGATACGCTTCCAGTGGACGTCCGGCCAAACCCCTCGCCGCGGCGATGACCTCGTGGTGATTTTTCGAAAATAGTAGTTCCCGATGTTCCTCAAATTGTCTTTTACGATTCCGGAGTTCCCACCATCCACCGGCGAAAAGAACCATTAAAACCGTCAATCCCCAAAAAGCCAGATTGTTGGTCGTTTCCCATTGCTTGAGGCTCCGGGCCTGTTCCATAGTCGTCGCAGTGATAGAGAGTACGTAACCATCTACCTTAATCGTGACGGGATACGCACCGGGAGTCGGTGTAGCGGCGGGTGTTGCATCGATTGCGTGAGAAGCCGCATCCTGCGCCGGCGCATCGGCGCAAGTCAACGCCAAACAAAAGAAAACAAAATAAGCTCGCCGCACTCGTTGCATAATGCAATCATCTTAAACAGGCAGAGTACAAAATCAATCCAACACGAATCAGTCTTCTGACGAATACAAGCCAAAGAGATTTGAAATTCAGGCATTTGCATATTCTTCCAAAGCTCCATAAGTAGCCTAAGAGAGAAATCTGCAGAATCGCCTTGAAAGAAATTATATTATAGTAGATGCCTAGTGACTTTTCGGTAATCCCTTTTCCGTTTTCTTTCCTTCCGGGGGTATAATGAATGGATAAGGATGGAGATAATTAACAATAATCCCCGATGCACGGTGTTCGAATATGCGTTTTTTACAGATGATGTTATCGGTAATTTGGCTGGGATATGGATGGCTTTGTTACTGCGCCGTTCAATGGCAAACCCCGATGGAAAAGCCCTGGCATATCGAAAAACCCTTGGAGCATCTGGCTAAAAATGCACGATTGATGGATGTGGATACAGAAAAACTCCTCGATCATGATATCGAGGAATACAAGATTCGCCTGGGGCAACCCGGCATCAAGGATGCAGAACGGGCGGACGAGCACGCCATTCTGGCCCGGTGTTATTGGCTAAAGGCCTATCTGCAATCTTCATACAGCCGGCAGACGGCGTTTCTGCAAATGGCGGTTACGGAAATGACGTATGCATTGGAATATTATCTCGGCCAGCAGTATACGAGCGACAAATATATCAATGCCAAGATCGCTCAATATCTTTACAATGTAGCCGATCTATACCATCAACTGAAAGATTACGATCGGGCGGAAGATTACTATCTGGATGCACTCCGGCGGTTGCCAGGCAATCCGATATTCTTCCGCCGGTATTCGGAAATGATTGCCGAGAGTGGACGCCCATCCAAAATTGATTACGACACTATTTCACAACCCCGCCAACCTATTGGAGAAGAATAGAATTTATTCTGGCGGAGGAATCGGAAGCCCGTCTTTCGGATTTGGGAGAAAGAGCCAACGTAAAACGATGTTCCATAATAAAGAATGGATTAAATGTTCTGCCGTAGCCATTGGTTTTTATATTGCTGTCTTTGTTCTATTGGCACACTTTTTCT
>CAZFOX010000231.1:0-7391 GCA_964520565.1 uncultured bacterium
TGACGCCCCGGCAAAAAGTCTGGGGGAAAAAGCGGTTTTTTAAAAGAATTGTCGATTTTCCTTGAAAAATCTGAGTGGGTTGTGTATACTTAACTTATGTAAATTCAATATATAAGGTTGAGTGATGTTTCGAATCGACGCCTCCCAACAAGATCTGCTGATCGACCCCTTTGACTTTCTCGGCCCCAAGCGAAAAGAACTTCTCGAAACGGGCTGGGCCGCTCTCTTCCGCAATTCCTTGCTCGACAAAATCCCCGTTGACGAGATCAAGGCCTGTTTCCATGCCCAGCTGGGCCGTCCGAGCAAAGAATTACGGACCATGCTCTGCGTTCTGATCCTGCAGCAGATGTTCGATCTGACCGATCAAGAGACCATCCGTCAAATGGCATTCAACGCGGAATGGCATTATGCATTGAATCTGCATCTGGAAGATGATGAGTCAAAATATCTATGCGAACGAACGTTGCGCACGTATCGCGCGGTGGCGATCGAACTCGGAATGGATACAATCATTTTCCAGTTGTTGACCGATATCTTGCTGGACAAATTGAATATTTCCACCAGGAAACAACGGCTGGATTCAACCCACCTTCGTTCCGACATGCGGCGTCTCTCCCGGGTGGAGTTGCTTCGCAAAACCATCGAGAAATTTCTGAAGGTCATGCAACGCGAACACGCGCGCCTTTTGCAGAAGCGAATCGCGGACGACTTGGTCGAGCGTTATCGGGGAGAGAAGAAAGGGTATTTTTCGCAGGTGAAGCCGTCGGAAGCGAAGGCGGCGCTGCAGCAAGCGGCGGAAGATGTGCTGGTGTTGGTGGAAACGTTCCGCGGCCATCCCAAGATTCGGGGGATGGGAGTATTCAGGCTGTTGCAGCGGGTGTTAAACGAGCAATGCGAGGTCATCGGCGAGGGAGATGAGGCGAAGGTGGAGATCAAAGATCCCCAGAAGGTTTCGTCCGCGAGTTTGCAGAATCCGTCCGACGAGGACGCGGGGTACAGTGGCCACAAGGGGGAAGGGTATCAAGTGCAGTTGATGGAAACCTACCGGAAGGAGCCGTCCGATCTCCTGCAACCCAACCTGATCACGTACCTTCATGTGGAAGCGGCGAATTGCAGTGACAGCGATGCGCCGCCGTCTGCGATTGAAGAGACGAAGGAACGGGGATGCGCGCCGGAGGAATTGCTGGCCGACAGTTTGTACGGAAGCGATGCCAACGTGCAGCAAGCGGCGGAAGAAGGGGTCGAGTTGATCGCGCCCACCATGGGGAAACCGAAAAGCAAAGAAGAGAAACTGATTTTGGACGATTTTACCGTAGACGAGGGAAGCGGAGAAATCACCAGGTGCCCGGGCGGGGAGGCTCCCTGCGAAATCCGGCGAGGGAAAGACGAGGGGTTGAAAATCTATTTCGATCCGTCGATTTGCGAAGAATGCGATCACCGCGACTATTGTGCCGTGGGATTGAACAACGAGCGCAAGATCGAGTATACGCCGAAGCAGTTGAGATTGGCGCAACGGCGGGTGGCGGAGGAGTCGAAGGAATTTCGGGAGAAATACCGATGGCGTGCGGGGATCGAGGCGGTGAACGCCAAACTGAAACGAATGCTGGGACTGGGGCGCTTGCGAGTGAGAGGGCTGGGGAGAGTGCGCCTGGCGGTGACGCTGAAAGTGCTGGGATGGAACATCTTTCAGGCGGCGAGGGCGTAAAAAGCCCCGTTTTTCGCCATTTTCGACGTAGGAATCTCCCGGGGTGCAGTCAAACTCTATGGTGAGAATGCGAATTCACTGAAAGTAGGACAGACAGGCTACACCAAGTATGGGAATATCGATTTTCGTCAAAAATCCAAAATCAGACTTTTTGCCGGGGCGTCAGTACTTACAACCAGTTTCGATGGAACTGCAAAGATATGGAATCCCCAAACGGGTGAAGTGATCAACAGTTTGCATAATACCGGTTTACCCTTTTTTAGTGCTGCTTTTTCTCCCGATGGGCAAAAGATACTAACGGGAAATATGAATGGACAAGTTCACGTTTGGAATGCGGAATCGGGGGAGTTAATCGCCGTACTCCAACATCTTCAACCGGCTGTGGATGATGATTTTCTACTTAAAACAGCTAAATATCAGAATAAAAATACGCCGGATCGTCGAATTCGAATCTACAGCGACGAATTTGTAGCGGATTATCCCGAATGTATAATGTCTGTTTCCTTCTCACCGAACGGCCGCCAAATTGTAAGTTGTTCGTTGGATATGATTAAGTTATGGGATGCCAATACTTTTGAGAGATTAATGAGTTTGGATGGTCATACAGGTCCAGTCTCGTCCATGTCGCTATCTTCCGATGATAGCAGAATGGTATCGACCGAGTATACAACCAGCAACATCAATATATGGAACCTCCAAAATGGAATCAGGTTAAAGAATATTTCAAGTCTTTACCCCTATCCCTTGTCTTCAGCCATATCGCCCTCCGGAGATCAATTTGTGGTTGGATGTATGATGGGATTTCTTTCGATTTGGGATCTGAAAAAAGGAGAAATTTTCAAGGATTTTGGTCTGATTGATTTCTTCGATATGTTTTTTGAAGAAATCTACATGTCTTCCTATTATCCTGTCTATTCATTGGATTATTCTCCTTCTGGCAATCATATTATTGCCGCGCATGGCGACATGTCTGTTAAATTATGGAATGCTGAAACGGCAAGTATCGAAGCCACAATTCCAATAAAAAGTATGGCCCAGGTAACAACGATCGGTTTCCTTCCGGATGGGAAGAGGATTATAACGGGAACTACCGATCGAATGGCAAGAATGTGGGATATCCAAACACAAAGTCTTCTTAAATTATATTCCTATCATACCAAACCGGTACTCTCTACAGCGATATCGAGAGATGGTAAGTTTTTACTTACTGGCAGCGCCGATCGGAATGCTATTTTATGGGATATCGAGACATCGAGAATTCTGAAAATTTTCAAGGGTCATTCGGACGACATCCAGACGGTTTCCATCTCTCCCAATCAAAAACTAATTCTGACTGGCAGTCTTGATAAAACAGTCAAATTGTGGGACGCCAATACGGGAGAGATTTTACTCGATTTTTCCGACAATACCCGCGATTTCAGTTCGTCCGGATTCTTATCCGATGGAAAGAGTTTCGTGGTTGGCAATATGGATGGAATCGTGCGTTTATACGAGATCGATTCTCCTCGGATGATTATTGCCGCGGGGGGTGGGGATTATCCGGGAAACGCCATTGTCGAGCAGACGCGGGCGCTGGCGGCGTATGTTTATTCCATCTGTCTTGCGCGTGGATACGATAAACAGGACGTGCAATGGCTCTCGGCATTTTCCAGCGCCCAGGATGCGGACGGCGATGGGCAAAACGATGTATCGGGATTGTTGACGAAAGAATCGCTGCGCCGGGCGATCCTCGAATGGGCGCGGGCCGATTTAATCTCACCCGGCCGACGGTTGCTGATTTACGCCATCGATCACGGTTACCCCATCAGTGAATCCAGCGGAGAAAGGGATATTTATTTCCGTCTTAATGAGACCGAAACGATATCCGCCCGCGAGCTCGATGTCTGGCTGGATGAGTTAAACACGCCGGATATCAATCTGGATGTCACCCTGATTGTCGATTGCTGTTATTCCGGAGGTTTTGTCGAGCGATACACTCCCCCGGAAGGTTACGAACGTCTGGTGGTCGCCAGCACTACGAACGATACAGAGGCAATGATCATGCCGCCGCCCGATCTCTCCTCCTTCAGCTATCTGTTCTGGGGGGCATTGTACATGGGTGCATCCATGCAGGAGGCTCTTAACGCCTCCGATGTATTTTTTCGCCAGTTTAGTATCAACGGACAACGGCCGCAAATGGACGACACCGGCGATGGACAATACTCCGAAGCCGACGGACTGGGGATGGGGCAGAATCGTTTTGGCCGAAGTTGGGCGTATGCCGGTCAGGGGACGGGCGAGTTTCCCGCCTTTGAATCCGTAAATCCGCCCGCCGACCAAATTGTCTCTATTCAATCCGGTGCGTCCGTGGCATTGAACGCCCAGGTGATTCCCGATTCTGTCCCCGAAGAGGTCTGGGCGGTCATCCGGCCTCCCGCCCCGGAAACAATCGTGGGAGAACCGCTGTCCAGTACGGAAGTAGTTCAACAAATCTCCCTGCACCCGGATTCTCAGAAGCCCAATTTCTGGACAGGCCAATTCGATTCTACGGCGAGTGAAGGTTTGTATATCGTGAGTTTCACTGCGAAATTTGCCTATAACCGCTTGTCCCGCCCCAAGATCGCCAGTTTTCGCGTGGGAGAAGATGCGAATCCCGACGCCGATATAGCCCTCCAGGCGCTGCTGGTTGCCGGAGGTGGGACGTGGCGTTCCTTCGCGCAAGAGATGGTCGATTACGCAATCAAGGTCTGTGATAAACGCGGATATGAAAATCGAATTCAGGTCTTAGGCCGTTATACCCCAACTGGCATAGCGGAAGTCGATTCCACCTTAAAGGCACTGGCAGAATCGTCTCTTTCTAAGCGAACTCGCTTGCTCATCTATTTTGTGGGAGACGCGCTATCCGGTGGTCATTTGATACTCAATGATTCAGAAACCTTCCCAGTTGAATCACTGATGGAAACCCTGGATAAATGGCAGAATCAATATGAGAATCTGGAGATTATTCTTGTCGCCGATTGCCCTTACGCGGGCACTTTCGTGGAAGCGAACCGCCAGGGACCGGCGGGACGGCGAGTGGTTCTTGCAGGATCGACGTCGGATGAACCGGGTTTTTATCTTGATAGCCGGGGGGCCCGGATTGCGTTCAGCCAACGATTCTTCAATAGCGCTTATCAGGGGAATAATCTTCGGTATGCTTTCCAGGGATCCGTGTTGTTATGCCGGGATATTCTTGGTAAATCGAATCCCATGTTGGACGATACGGGCGATGGCGTTCAATCGAAAACCGATGGGAATCTCGCACGGAATTGGTATATTGGCCGTCGGGGAATGCTGGCAGGACCCGATGCCGCAGCGTTGCCCATGATCCTGCGGACGGAGATTCATTGGGATTCGAAGACCGAAACGATTGCGGCTGAAATGGAAATGCTGGAAGCGGCTCTTCCTGTCCATGTTGGGTTGACGATATTACCGGACGATGGAAATGGAAATGTTGAAGAAATTGAATTAATGCGAATCGACGATTCCTGGATCTGGTCGGCGGCGATTCCTTGCGGGAAAGAATCGTTACTTAAGAAGTACCTTGGAATCTTTCACGCGCAATATCCCGAGGATCAACTCGCCGAACCGGTGGTCGTCCCATTCACAATCGAAGATACCCCGGTCGCCGATTGGTCGGTTTATTGAAAAGAATTATTCCTGGAGAAGAACCGCCGTTCTCCCCCCTGAGAAACGGCGATTCTTTCCAGAAAATTTCTTTATTTAGAATCATTTTCATCATTACGTTTATTTTCGCGTTTCGAAAAAGCCGGAAATAACAGGCTTTTATAAACGGAACGTCTGAATTCATGAAATACTTTATAAAACCGCTCTAATGGCTGATAAGCCGATAGCACTGATTGATTTCTTCGGAAATCTGATCCACCAACTGGATGATATCGTCGTCATAAACATCCAGATATTTATGGTAAAACTCCAGAATATCGTCCGGATTGACATTATTCTTTTTTAAGAAGGCGGTTCGTATTATCAATGGCTTCAACTTTCCGCGAGCGAGTTTCTCCTCCTGAGAAGATACGGGGATGGTGTCGATCGATTCTTCTATGATCGGCGTTATCATCCGGATATAAGAATTGAATGTAGAATCGTTTTGGAGCATTCTCTCCACCTCTATTTTGGAGAGTGGTTTGTTTTCTACATATTTCTCGGACACGTTCTTATCCTTTGTGTTCAATAACGGGAAAACAATCCAATCACTTTTACGGTAAAATCGGAATGGTTTCTGAAATCCCGCCGTAACGTCAATCTTGTTATTCGGTATGCGATTTTATCTTCTGTGTTCGTTCAGACGGACGACAGGTATTAAATTACATCAAAAACAAAATTTTTTTCGGGCTTTGATGGTACGATCCCACCAGTTATGCTATACAGAAGATCAAATTCGGCGGTTTGAATCACAGATAATTACAAGTTTCTGTGTTTCAAAATGGGAGAAAATTCATCCCTCGGATAAATCGATTGCTTTGGAGAGGGCTCGCAAGTAGATGGACGGTGTGGAATATTTCAACGGAGGGATGATGCAAGTATTCTGGTGAAGTATTTTTGGTAAAATTCTACTTCCTGTCCGTTCTCAATGTGGTAAATTGGAGGTTGGAAAGATGAATAGAGGGTTTTTCGTTCGAAAAGTCATAATTTTCTCTTTTTGGATGCTGGGGTATACTTTATTCATCTCTCCAGATTGTGTGGCGATTCAACCGGGAGATCTATACGATCGTTTCTATGGAGACGATGGATCGGCCACATTGAATATTGTCCAAACTCACATCGACCAGCTTCATTCAATCTATCGGGAAGAGGATGTGGATTGGTTTAAGATCGTTGTCTCCAAGTCGGCTGCACCGTTTACGATCAAGGTAATCCACAAGGGGAAATCGCTCGATGCGGTTATTCGATTATTGGATAAGGACTTCAACCAATTAATCCGCCAGGACGATGCAGCCAATGGAATTGATGAAACCGAGACGCTTTCTCAATTTTTAGAGCTGGGTGAATATTACGTCCAAATCTTTCACACTGCGGATATTAGTTCATTTCAAGAAGGCGAAATGGAATATCAGATTGTCATTACAAGAGACACAGCCGATAATATTGGAATCCCTACACTGCCTCCCATGGAGGAAGAAGTAGGGCCGGAGGGAGGCTCCGTTCCGGCTGATTCGGAAGAGGAAACAGAAGAAGAAACCCAACCGGATTCCAATCGAAGAGGTATCAATTCGATTCGAATGGATACCTCTCCAAGTTATTACAACAAGGTGCGTTTGATCGTTCCTTCGGGGTCTTTAGAGGAAAAGACATGGATCGTCCTATCCGATCCTGGAGATATGGGTGCATTTCCGCATTGGGAAGTCACGAAACAATGGCGTATCGGCGACCGGAAAGAGAATGCTACCATTGTCTGGATTCGCATGGAGGTGGGAAATTCTCTTCAATTCGATCCTCCATTACGGCTACGCCTGCAAATGTTCGATAATACCATCATGAACGGTTTTCCCATCGACGATATTCCAGATGGACGGCAAGTGGAAGATGCGGAAATCTGGAAATGGAATGGAGTGGAATGGACCATATTCGATTCTAATCCCATTGTTTCAGGAAATACCGCGGAAACCGATCGATTCGACCGGATTGAATACAATGCCGATCGGGG
>CAZFOX010000232.1:0-2804 GCA_964520565.1 uncultured bacterium
TCCTCTTGGATATGTGCGGGCAGGCGATGTGGTTATCGATCGATTTAATGGGATTTATTATATCGATGGGAAAGAGGATTCTGTCGTATCGCTAGAGGAAAAAAGAAAACAACGCGTTATAGCCAATTTGAAAGAATGGTAGAGAGTAATCAAAATGCTAAATCGTAACAATAGGGCATAAAAAAATTTACAGAGTCATTGCATCTTGACCGCCCATGTGGAATTTTTTTTCGAGCGCGGTCAAGCAAGCGGAATAAACGCAATAAGGTTCGTCTCATTGGGGAAATATAAAGTTCAACAAAATCTCCATACCGGGATGGAGACTTTGTTTGACCGGGCAGGTATTGGCGGCGTTCTTGAGTTTTTGCATGTCGGCGTCGGATAAAATGCAACCTTCGGGAAGTGTAACGGTAACAGTCAGCGAACCGATGCGGCGCACGGGATCGGCGACCATGTCTTTGATGACGTGCACTTGGGTTCCATCGAGATTTATGTTGTTGGTTTTGGCGAAAATGCCCATGATGGTGACCATGCAAGTTCCCAGAGCGGTGGCGACCAGATCGGTAGGAGAAAATGCTTCGCCTCGTCCACCGTTATCGACCGGGGCGTCGGTTGTGAGTGTCATTCCGGATGGGCCGTGAACCGCACGGCAATGCAAATCGCCTTCGTACTGGATATGGATATCGACGGACACGGTCATTCACCTGTCTAACTGAAATATTATGATAGGTATGGAAAGTATATATGCCTATAGACCCATGATATCGGGTTTCGTTCTCGTGAAAAGAGTGGAAATCATAGAATTTTTAAAAAGATGGCATGGCGTTTTTACCCATGCCCTCCGAATGATTCAATTTAGATTCTATCAAGGCGATTCTGCGAGTTTATTTTTTAGAATACGTTTGGAGCCTTGATAGAATTTGTAAATACATGAATTTCAAATATCTTTGGCTAGAATTTGGATAGAATGAACTTATTGCAGCGGCCAATCCAGCACGCGAGTTCCACCAAATTCCTGAGCGCCCAGATCGGCAGCTTTTCCAATCAGGCGCGCCGTGCCATCGAGGTCTAGCGTTCCCAATGCCGGAAGCGCTGTCACTCCAATATCGATTGCCGGAGAATCGGCCTTCAGGTCATACGGTTTTGCCGAAAGCAGTTCCAGGTTGGCGAATTGAGGATCGACACGAACAACGTTATTCATCGTGATTTCGCCCGCCGCCAATACCGATCCATCGGGTAGATCGTCTCCTGGCAGATAATCGGCTTGTTCGTCGGCTATATCAAACACGATGCAGTTATTGACATTGAATTCACCGTTGGGATTGTCTCTGAACTTATTGAATACGGCAGAAATCTTTGCATCCGCGTCGAATTTCTCGGAGAACCAAAGGATGTAGGGCTCTTCGATGGCTGGATAGGAGCCCGCTACATCCACGGCAGGCGCTTGGTTATAACCGATTCGGCTGAAGATGCAGTTACTGACGTTGAGTACGCTTTGGGCTTTCGGATCGTTGAGCGTGACTCCCGAACAGCAGAGATCGAACGTGCAATGATTGACGTTCACCACACCGCCGTTGTGGTTGTTAACACCGCCGTAATAGGCTTTTTTCGCATACTCACCCCCGCAATTGACAAACAGGCAGTTGGAAATATCGGCGTCGGGAATGCGGCCGTCCTGTTCCTGCATACGGATTGCTGCGTTCTCCCCATCGCCATGATTCCCCTGGCACGCTCTACTGAAAATGCTTCGTTCGCAGTTCAACCAGACTCCCCGGCAACCTACCTGAAATTTTCCGAAGGCGTCAAAAAAACAATCCCGAACGTTCAGTGTCATTTTTCCCCGGCTTCCAGAGCGATTCGAGAAAAATATCCCCGCATCATAAGAATATTTAAACGTGCTTTTTTCCACGGTAATCACCACGTTTTGATTGTCACTGTTGGTATGATGGTCGGTTCGTACAAAAGTGGCGAACTGGCCGTTTTCTCCAGATGTCAGAAAGCAATGCGATCCATCCACGGTCGGTTCCGAAGTACCATCCGTGGCCACACCCAGGAATTCGCAATTACGGATAATCGTTCCCGTGCAGGTACGGCCGTTGCTTCTCGCGACGCCTCCTTCACCATCCTGAGCCAGAAAAACAGCGGAATTCGGGAACAAAACCGTGCCGTTTGTACCCGCTCGCGGACGGACCAATACATTTTCCATGACAAAATCGTCCGCCAGGACGAAAAGAGCGCAGGCTCCATTTCCCGTTGCGCCTTCGGCGTCGGGATTGCCCTCCAGAATCACGTTGGAAAGTTTCGAGCCGTTAATCATGATCGCAACGTTGGCCACTCGCTCCGATTTATTCGCTTCGATAAAGGGGCCGACAGCGGATAGGGGGGAGATAATCGGCCGTTCGTTTCCAGTTTTATTGGAAGTGATCGTGATGGGTTGACCTTTATTGGCCGAATCGTCTCCAATCAGGATACTTTCTTCATAAGTACCACTGTCTGTAATGGTAATAACGCCGCCTTGTTCGCCGATTTGATCCACCGCCTGTTGGATGGATGTGACCGGCCCGGCTTTACTGACGCTGATATCCAAAGCCCAACCGGCATTACTGAGTAATACCGTACACACTGCCATGAGATAAAGAACTCGAGGTTTCATTGGATATTCTCCCTTTCAGATAGTATTTTCAATCATTTTGTGTTTCACACATCGGGAAATCCCAGTATCGTCACAAAACATGGCAAACCTGGCATTCAATATAGAGACATCCTTCTACGATTTTCATGGAACCGATTAGATCGATTTTTCA
>CAZFOX010000232.1:2814-7385 GCA_964520565.1 uncultured bacterium
TCCTTGGTTAGGAAATAGAATATAGCCGATCCATCCTATAAGATCCTTATTGTAAGGATTGTCATATAAAGGGAATGGCAATGTCAAGTCAATATCGGTTTTTGGTCAAAATTACTACATGACTCCTTAAAAATTTGGAAAAAGTCCATTTGTGTCAGAATACGATTAGCTTTGCTGTGTAAATGATCCTGGCGTCCGATTCGTTATCACGAAGAGAAGGCTTCCCTCTCACCTTCATATTTGATAGAAAGAGATAGAGTTTATTGCGGATCGACCGGGAACGAACAACAGAAACTGAAATCGCAGAATTAACGAGTGAGAAAATCGAATTAATTACAGTAGGAGAGAAAAAAATGCTAAATCGTATCGGATTGCTTAAACTGTTCGTGATGATCTTATTTCTTATAAGTCTTTCTTCCATGGTATTCTCCGATCCAGCAACAGGGCCGCTTTCTGTTTGCCGGGAAAATCCCCGGTATTTTACCGATGGGAGCGGGAAAGCGGTCTTTCTGACCGGTTCTCATGTTTGGAATAACCTGGTGGATATGGGACCCAGCGATCCGCCGCCGGTCTTCGATTTCAACCAGTACATATCCTGGATGCAGGAGCGGAACCATAACTTTATCCGGTTGTGGTCTTGGGAACTGGTATCGTGGAATACAAAAGCCAATGGCGAGAATAAAATGCATTTTGTAAATCCCCATCCCTGGTTGCGCATCGGGACAGGGAAGGCTTTGGATGGCAAGCCGAAATTCGATTTGACTCAATTCAACCCGGAGTATTTCAAGCGCCTGCGCGAACGTGTTCAGTATGCGGGCGAAAAAGGGATTTATGTTTCGGTGATGCTTTTTGAAGGATGGGGACTGCAGTTTGTTGAAAATGCTCTGCAAGGCCATCCTTTTCATCAGGAAAATAACGTCAACGGAATTCATGGCGATCGGGATGGTGACGGCAAGGGTTTGGAGATTCACGAATTGGTCATTCAGGAAATCACGGCGATTCAAGAAGCCTATGTGAGGAAAATCATCGACACGATCAACGATCTGGATAACGTACTTTATGAAATCTCCAATGAGAATCATCCTCCTTCCACGGCCTGGCAATATCACATGATCGATTTCATCCATCAAGTGGAAAAAGGGTATCCCAAACAACATCCTGTCGGCATGACTTTTCAATATAAAGGAGGAAGCAATCAGGTTTTGTTCGACGGTCCCGCCGATTGGATTTCACCCAATCCAGAGGGTGGATATAACGAGAATCCCCCGGCGAATGATGGAAAGAAGGTCATCCTGAACGATACGGATCATCTGTGGGGAATCGGGGGGAATCAGGCATGGGTATGGAAGAGCTTTTGCCGGGGTCACAATCCCCTGTTTATGGATCCATACGACGGATTAATTCTGGGAACCAAGTTCGATCCCCAGTGGGATCCGATTCGGCGCAGCTTGGGAGATGCGCGGCGAGTAGCCGGTCGTCTGGATTTGACCACGATGATCCCGAAGAACGATCTCGCCTCATCCGGATATTGTCTGGCTGAACCGGGTGAAAAATACGCCGTATTTTTCCCGGAAGGTGAAGAAGGAACTGTCGATCTTTCCAACTATTCCGGTCTCTTTACGGTTGAGTGGTTGAATCCCGAAAATAGCGTTTGGGAGCGAGGAGAGGATATAAAAGGCGGCGGAAAAGCGACCTGTAAATCTCCCTTTGGTAAAAATCTATCTGTTTTGATTCTTCGAAAGAAGACAGATGGTTAAGATAACAATAGAGATGATCGTAAGATGACGGGATTCTTTTATTGAAGGTTAAAATCCCGAACGGCATCTTCTCGCACTTCGGGAATTAAATCTTCGCTGTTCAATCCTTGATTGATGCGCGAATCCTTAAAAACCGCCTTTACCACCACGTCGGCCTCCACGGCGAATTGGCGGGGAAGGCTGTTTTTTCGATCGATCCATAAAAAACGGGGCGGTTCGACATCGCGTTTTTCTTTCCGGGGCTGGATGCGAATTCGGTAGGTTTCCACTTCCTGGATCGTTTCCAGAAAAACATCGCTATCGATATAGGCTTTCTCTTTGAACGTTTCAATATCGAAATCCATGAAACCTGCGAGATACATAAATTCCGGGAGTGGACTTGTGCGTTCGTTCAAGTTTTCAATGGTGATGGTATTGGCGCTGGGATTGATCGTATAGAATTGTTCGCTGGCATCGGCATAATAAATCTTGGTGGGGGTGGCGTCTTGAGGGTTGTTCGCCTCCCAGGATATGGGATGGTCGTACAGTTCGAGAAGAAAGGCGGGAACGAGTTCCTTTTTTTCTTCTGTTGGACGTACCATTCGAATGCGCGCCCAAAATTCTTTCACTTCTCCATTGGGATGTGTTTCCGTTTGATGAAGCAGGGTTTGGTAATCGAAAATGGTTTTCCAGGCTTTGGCGGCTCGATCGATCGCCTGCCCGCCGGTCAGTCTTGCCTTTTCGGCGTTTAGAGCCGCTGAAGAATGATCGGCATAGATAAAAACAAGCAAAATCGCTATCGCGCTTAGCCAGGCGATAAACAGGATCAATATATCGAGACGCTTTCGGTTCAACATGCTGATTTAATCCTTATTCAATAACGAGTTCTTAAAATTCTATTTCCCTTACATAAACCAATATAGACTGGCATTGGCGGCGTTGTAACCGTGTAAATAAAACTCACTGCCGTGCGGAATGGCAAAGGCCGGTTCCTCTTCCGGTTCGATTTCAAGATAAAACCAGGCTTCCTGATGGGATTCGATACCGGCTTCTTGCAAATCCACCACGGCTTCAAGGCTATGATTGGATGTTTGGATTGTGTTGGGGATTGCCGGTGGATAGATCGTAATCCTTTTTGGGATTGGTTTGGTTATCTGTAAATGGACCCGGCATTTCTTAGAAAATATCGTTTCCTGTTTCAATTGGACGAACAGGGTGAGATATTTATTCAATCGTCCATAATGAAGGTGGGCTTCAATATCGCTGGCCTGGTGCATGGCGCCCCCTCCACTGCTGACAGTGATGGATCGGGTTCCCACCCATTCGTAATACCCGTTCCGATGTCCGGAAAGTACCGGTTGACGAAAAAGAACGCCTCCGGCTTTGAGGACTTTTTTGGGTTGTTTGATGGGACGTTGCAACGTCTCGGGAATGGGTTCGCCGACAATTTCGTAAAGATAAATTAGATGGCTACGGAACAATTGATCGAACAACATGTCGTGCGCGGAAGAATTGATATCGCCATACCACCAGAACCAATCGCTGCCTTCGGCGATATGGAGCATTCTCCAGGCGGTTTTCCGGACGGTTTCGTTCAGCGAAGATTCTCGTTGTACCAACACTTCCCGCGCCAAACGAAGTAAATGCCAGGCTGAATTATCCTCCTGGTGACCGATCCATATCCGGTAATTGGCGTTGATCCACGAACCGGGATGTATGGAACTTAACGTCGGCCGTGGAGGATACAATTTCCGGTATTCGGTAACGGTGGTGGGGACGATCTGCGAATCGTTGAGAATCCCCTCGATAAGATACCGGAGAAAATCGTGACCATCGCGGGGATAAAATTCCCAACAATTTTCTCCATCGAGGATGACGCTGATCAAGGGCGGTTCTGTACCCTGAAAACCTTGTCCGATGTTCTTTAGATGCCCGATGAAATCCCGCGCGGCTTCTTTCGGATCCCAACTTTGATAGACAAAACCGATCAGATCCGATAATCCGTGATCGCGAAAAACGCAATCGATCTCTCCTTGGGCGGTTACCAATCGGTGAAGGCGGTATAATTGATTTCTGTCTTCCGAGTCGGTTCCGTTCAGAAAGGTTGACCGGAAGAGAATTCCTTCATCGGTGGCAAAGAAGGGAATTTTTTCTTCTGCCATCAGGGCGCATACCGGATCCGAAACGGAACCTTCCGAAGGCCACATGCCTGATGGCCTTGTTCCCATAAATCGTTCGAATGCAGCGAGGCCTTCGTGGATTTGCCATTGGGCATCTTCGGGAAAGGCAAATGCCGGATCGGGGACGGGATCGCGTGGATTGGAAATCTGCGCAACCGATGTGTTGCATAACAGGGGAAGAATTGGGTGATAGTAAGGAGAACAGGTGAGATCGATTTTCCCTTGGCGGGATAACTCGCGATGGATGGGTATTATTTGTTTGAGTATTTCCCTGTGTAGTGCAAGGACTCTTTGTTTGTCCGCTTCGGTAAAATCACGCTGTTTTTTAATCAACTCGTTTATACCGTAATCGGGATTCTCTCTCCAGATCGGATCGATCCAGGAAAGATTATGCCAGACTTGTAAGTCGCGGATATCTTGCGTGGAAAACCGTTCGGCGGCCTTATCCGGCGAACGTCCTCGCCGCCGGTATAATTCGTCATAGCGGGGAAAGGGATGAATCATGCGGGGGACATGGGCGTCGAAGAAATGAAGCAGGATTTGTTTTTTTTCTTCCTGCGTGAGCTGATCCGCCGGTTTCCGGCTGAGTTCCCAGGATTCGTCGGTGATCGTGTGATCGACGTATCCCTGAATTTGTTCCAGCAGGGAAGGGACC
>CAZFOX010000233.1:0-5757 GCA_964520565.1 uncultured bacterium
ACATATACTGATCAAAGTGGACGCCACCGCCAGCGCGGAAGATAAAGCGAAAGCCAAGGCGAAACTGGAGGGGATTCGCAAGGATATCCTCGATAAGAAGATCGCCTTTGCCGACGCCGCCAAACAGAATTCGGATTGCCCCAGCAAAGACCGGGGAGGCGATCTGGGTACCTTTAGACATGGCGATATGGTTCCGGAATTCGACCGGGTGGCTTTCTCGGTCAAACCGGGCGAAATGAGCGAGGTTGTGGAAACGGAATTCGGGTATCACATCATCCAGGTTGTCGAACATCAGGAAGCCAAAGACGCCAATCTGGCCGATATGAAAGATAAAATCAAGAAATACCTGAAACAGGAAAAAACCCAGAAAGCCCAGCAGGATTACGTTCAGAAACTGAAAGACGAAGCCAAGATCGAAACGTTGATCGATCAGAAGGCCTGGGAGGCGAAATACGCACCCAAGCAGGAAAAGGCGGAAGAGGGAGCGATTCAGATTTCTCCCGAAGATTTGAAGCCGTAAGCGACATCCAAAGAACGATTAACCGGCCGGGTGTGGAGAAACCTCTGCACCCGGTTTTTCGTTGGAAAACGGGGCTGGTGAAGGGACACGTTTGGCGGGGACGATCATACCCCCTCCCAGGATTTCTTCGCCTCGCGAGAGCACCAGGGCCTGGCCGGGAGCGGCGCCGAACTGTGGTTCTTCGAACCGGATAGAAAAACCGGCGGGGGTCAGAGCCGTAACCAGGGCGGGAGCGGGGATGTGGCGGGAGCGGATTTGTCCCAATACCCGCTCGCCGATTTCGGGTGGATCGATCCAACGCGCGCCGGTGGCGCGAACCTCGGAAACGGCCAAATCATCCTTGCGTCCCACAACGACCGCATTGCGGCGGGGATCGATCTCGCATACGTAAAACGGCCCGTTGGTCAGGCCGATGCCTTTGCGTTGCCCGACGGTGTAATGGATCAGGCCGGTGTGGGTCCCTAGAACGGTTCCTTCCCGATCCAGAATCGGTCCTTCTTTGGCCTCCACGAAATCCGCTATGAATTCGTTGTAGGTTCGTCCGGCCGTGAAGCAAATTTCCTGGCTGTCGGGTTTTTCGGCGGTTGCCAGGCCGATTTCGCGGGCGATGGAGCGTACATCTTCTTTGGTAATTTCGCCGATGGGGAAAAAGATATCTTTCAGAAGTTCCCGGCGGATGCCGTGTAAAAAGTAACTTTGATCCTTTTGGCGATAGACGGCGCGGTAGAGATGGGGTCGGCCGTCCTCGTCGAGAATCCGGCGGGCGTAGTGACCGGTGGCCACCCCATCGCAGCCCCGTTCGCGCGCCAGTTGAAAGGCCTCCTCGAAGCGGACGTGGCTGTTACAGTGTACGCAGGGATTGGGCGTGAGACCCGCTTTGTAACTTTTGACGAACGGCGCGATGACCTTGCGCTCGAACTCCTTCATGGTATTGACCGCGCCGTGGGGGATGCCGAGTTTATCGGCGACCGCGCGCGCGTCTAGAATCGCTTGGCGGGAACAGCAGCCGTCGGCGGACCGGGCGGGATGGGAATCGACCTGGTTCATTGTGATGCCCACCACGCGATAGCCCTGGCGCAGCAAAATCGCCGCCGCCACGCTGCTATCGACGCCGCCGGACATGAGAAGAAGGATACTGCGGGTCATGATGGATCCATTTCGTGCCTTACTCCCCCATCGCGAGGATCGGGGATAGCCAGAGTATAGTTCGCCTTTTGGGAAAGCGAATGTTTTCTAGAGACAATTCGGGATGCCGTATCAGGTGGGATCGCTGTCCGGAACGCTGGACGGGCGAAACTTTTTTGTTTTTCAGGATACAACGATGGGGACGGGGAGGAAGGTTTTCATATGGTGGAAATGGGCGTCCAGCGTGTATATTGGACAATTATTCTGTCTGGCGTTTTGCGCAACGATCAGGTCGGGAATTCCTACACCATTCAAACCGTTTTTTAGGCATTTGTACTGGTCTTCGACGATCTCGTTCCAATCGATCGACAAGGCCAATTTGGGGATGGAGTTTAATAGTTCGATGACTTTTCTTTGATTTCGAATTTTTAGGAAGGGAACCAATTCTGCTAAAATAAGATCGTTTGTTACCAGTGTATCTTCGTCGATCAAATCATCGATCCGGTGAGCGCCCTTTCCCCCACGAAAATAATCGATCCAACCCGAGGTATCCACCAATACCGTCATTTTCTCCCTCGAAGTGTGTCCATGTCGGCGTCGATATCAATTTTTCCTTTGAATTTTTTCAGTTGAGAAATCTTTTCTTTTCGGATCAATCCTTCCAGGGCGGTGATAATGACCTGAGTTTTTGTGGGAATCCTGGAGACGTGCATCGCCTCCTTCACCAGGTCTTCCGGTAAATCGATGGTCGTTCTCATATCGGGCCTCGAAAAATCGATATGCATTCATTATAAGAATCATGCATACGAACGCAAGAGCGGTTCTTCGGATTCCGATCCAGTACAAGAATACGTTGAGTGAGACGCGTCTTGACATCATGAGGCAGGCGATTGAGTTGGCGTTCGTCAGCGGATGCTATGCGGACGGTGTACACGGGATATTGTGATTTTTCATATCATTGGAAGATAATCCGGCAAAAAGTGTCTTGAAGACGAAATTCACAATTTCTCTCGCAACATCTATTACTGGCTGCCGAGAGGCTTATAATGATTAAGGTTTTGATTTCGGCGAATACTAGCCAAAGATATTTGAAATTCGGGTATATGCAAATTCTTTCAAGGCTCCAAAAGTAGTCTAAGAGATAAACTCGCAGAATCGCCTTGAAAGAATCTACTTGGTAAAAAGAGGACATCATTATGAACCATACCTTCACGCGGCGCGATTGGTTGAAAACAACGGCGGCGGGCGCTCTGTTGGCGGGCTTTCCGTGCGGGACTCGTTGCGGGGACGCGGCGGACGGCTCGGATTTGTATTTTTATGTGGGAACTTACACGTCCGGCAATAGCCGGGGAATCTATATATACCGCTTGAATCGGGAGACCGGCGAGATGATGGAAGCCGCTCCGGCGACGCGCAGTACCAATCCCTCTTTTCTCGCCATCGATCCCCGGATGCGTTTTCTTTTTGCGGCCAATGAGACCTCGCAATTCGAGGGCAAGCCCACCGGCTCGGTCAGCGCTTTCGCTATCGATCCACAAAGCAAAGGGCTGACTCTTCTCAATCAACAATCCTCCCACGGCAGCTCGCCCTGTTATGTGACGGTCGACCGCACCGGACGCTGGGTTTTAGTCGCCAATTACTCGAGCGGAAATGCCGCCGTGTATCCGGTACGGGACGATGGAACTCTGGAGCCGGCTTCTTGCGTCGTTCAACACGAAGGTTCCAGCGTCAATCCCCAACGCCAGAAGGAACCGCACACGCATTCCATCCTTCTCGATCCCGGCAACCGATTTGCCTTCGCGGCCGATCTGGGTATCGATAAGGTCATGATCTACCGGTTCGATAGTCAGGCGGGAAAACTGGAACCTGCATCCCAGCCCTGGGCGCAGGCGAAACCGGGTTCGGGCCCGCGCCATTTCGCTTTTCATCCTAACGGAAAACTGGCTTTCCTGATTCAGGAAATCAGTTCGACCATGACGTCATTCGCCTACGATCCCGAAAAGGGATCGCTGAAGGAAATCCAGACGGTCTCCACGCTCCCCGCCGATTTTACTGCCACCAATTCCTGTGCCGACGTACATGTTCATCCATCCGGTAAATTCCTCTATGGTTCCAATCGCGGCCATAACAGCATTGTTATTTTCGCCCTTGATCGGGACGCCGGAACCATGACCGTGGTGGGACACGAATCCACCCAGGGGAAAACGCCCCGCAACTTCGCACTCGATCCATCGGGAACGTTTCTGCTGGCCGCCAATCAGGACAGCGGTAGCGTCGTTTCGTTCCGCATCGATTCCGATACGGGGAAGCTCCAACCCACCGGTTTCACCGCCGTAATCCCCAATCCGGTTTGTGTGAAATTCCTGACGGGTAATTCGGAACAACACTCGTCGACGTTTCCTCTGCCGTTGGATAAGGGGTAGGGGGAAATGGTGGGCTACGCCACTTCGTGGCTTTGAGCCCACCCTACGGGTTAAAAGTGGAACCTGCATGGAAGATGGAGCGCGGGCGTCCTCGCCCGCGTAGATTTTTCTTGTGAAATAACTGTCAGAATCAGGATACCCCGGATGGGCAGGATACTCAGGATTTATATGAATTCATCCCAGTCATCCTGAAAATTCCGCCCCTCATGATTCAGAGGGAATAGACGATTTCGAAGCGGGAGCCGATGCCCAGTTCCTTGGTCACTTCGATGCGTACGGGGAAACGTTCTTTCATTTCGTCCAGGTGAGTCACCACGATAATTTTTTCGAATTCGTCCTGGATTTCGTGGATAGCGTCGACGATATGGCCGATGCCCTCGGCGTCCTGGGTGCCGAAGCCTTCGTCGATCACCAGCAGTTGCAGTTTGCTGCCCGCGCGGCGGCAGAGCAACTGCGAGAGAGCGATGCGCAGGGCGAGATCGGTGCGGAAGGCTTCGCCGCCGCTGAACATTTCGTAATCGCGGGTTCCCATCTCGTCGCTGATTTTGATGTCGAGCGTCTCGCTCATGCCGCCGGTTTTAGTTTCGCGCTGCGATTCAAACGCCACCGAGCAGCGGCCGTTCGTCAGGCGGTGCAGCAGGGCGTTGGCGTCGTTTTCCAGTTCGGGAAGCGCCTGTTCGACGATCATGGCGGGGATGCCGTTGCGGCTGAACGCGGTTGTCAGGATTTTATACAGCCGTTCGCCGCGTTCGGCCTCGCTAATGCGTTCCCGTTTGGTTTTCAATTCGGCCTTGCGTTTTTGGAGGTGTTCGAGTTTTTGCCGCACACCGCCGAGTTGAATTTGCAATTCGCCGCGTTCCTTTTCCTGGGCAGTCAGTTGAGTTTCCCGGACGCTGAGGGTTTGTTGATGTTTTGTCAGTTCCTGGAGTTGAGGAGTGGCTTTTTCGCGTTCTTCCGCGATCTCAAGGAGGCGGGCGAGATTTTCTTCGCGTTCCTGGCGGGTTTGCACCAGTTCTTGTTCCAGCAAGGGCAGCCGCTGTTTCGCCGCCTCGAGGCGATGCCATTCGATGGGGGCGTTGCTTAACTCTTTTTGCTCCGCGGACAGGGATTTGCGGCGTTCCAGCGATTGCCGGAGCGGTTCGATTTCCTGTAAGAGAGATTGCCGCTGTTGTTGTTCGTCCCGTGCGAAATCACCTTCATTCAACCGGTTTTGAAGATCGGCAATCCGGACGTCAATTTCACTCTCGCGTTTTTCCCATTGCGTTTTGCGTTCGAGCGCGTTCTGGAGTTGATTCCAGCGGATTTCGGCCTGGCGTTGTTCGTTGAGTTGCCGGGCGGCGGCGTCGTCGCGAGCGGGATCGTAGTCCACGGCCTTCAATGCGTTTTGCAGGCGTTCGTGTTCCGTGCGGGCTTCGGGGGCGAATTGGTTTTTTTCAAGAGATTCGGCGAGTTGTTTGATTTCTTCTTCGAGAAGAAGCGCCCGGTTCAGATCGGCCTC
This sequence comes from uncultured bacterium, assembly GCA_964520565.1. Classification (GTDB taxonomy): domain Bacteria; phylum Hinthialibacterota; class Hinthialibacteria; order Hinthialibacterales; family Hinthialibacteraceae; genus CAZFOX01. The sequence continues at coordinate 5,567 of CAZFOX010000233.1, forward strand.
GCAGGCGGGAAGATTGGTTTCCAGAAGCAGCAACCGGTTGAGTTCCGATTCTTTTTGGGCCCGGTTTTTTTCTTCCGCCTGATGAGCGGCCAATAATTCGCCGCGCCGTTTGTCGCGGTCTTCGATCTGTTTTTGCAGGGCGGCGATTTGGGTATGCAGTTGTTGGATTTCATCCTGAAAGCGTTGCAGCA
>CAZFOX010000233.1:5810-7368 GCA_964520565.1 uncultured bacterium
GGCGGGTGGGATCCAATGGACTATTGCAGAGGGGGCATTCGCGAGTCTGGCCGCTTTGCAGCAATTCCATCTTTTCGTGCGTCTCCTGGAGAGTCCGTTTGCATCGATCGAGATCGGCCAGGGCGCGTTCGCGGAGTCGGTTGTTTTCCTGCCCTTCCTCCACCAGGATTTGCATCCGTTCCTGAATCTGCCGGCATTCGGATTGCCGCGCCGGTTTTTGTTCGAGGGCGAGTTGGGTTTGAGCGATTTCTTGGCGGATTTTGGGGATGTTTTGCGTGGCGCCGCGGCGTTCGGCGATTCGTTCGGCGATACGCTGCCGTTCTTGTTCGATGCGCTGCTCGGTTTCGGCGATCTGTTTTTGCAATGCGTCGTAGGCCGGTTTTTGCGCCAGGAGGCGTTGGAATTCGGCAGCGATTTTCTGAAAGGCGGCGTAGCGTTCCTCAATGGACTGCCGGGCGTCGAGAAGGGGACGGCATTCCGCTTTGGTTTTTTGGATTTGTTCGCTTTCGCTTTTCAGGGATGCGAGCTGTACCTGAAGGAGGTTCCGTTGTTCGTCGATGGCTTTTTCCAGCGCGATGCGTTGCGTGTTCAGCCGGTCGTGCCGCTCGTCCACCGCCAGAAGATCGTGCAGTTGTTTTCCGATTTCCTCGTGACGCCGGTAGCGGGTTTCAATTTCCGCCTCGCGAGCGATCATCGCCAGTGAATCCTTTTTTTCGGCCTGATGTTTTTCTTCGCGGGCGGCGATTTCCTGAAGCCGTTTCTGGATGCGGATTTCTTCCGCCTGCCCGCGTTCGATCCGTTCCCGAACGTGTTGCAGTCCGGCGATTTGTTCCCGGATTTCCTTGATTCCAGAACGGAGTACTTCCAGGGCGTTGTCTTTTTCCTGTACGGCGGCGCTCAGAGATTGTTCCCGTTCAGCGATGGATTCTTCTTCTTCCAATTCCAACTGGATGGAAGCCAGCGAATCGTCGAGCATTTTCCGTTCGGCGCGAACGGCGTTAAGGCGCAGTTTCGCCTCGTCGAGAAGGCGGTCGTAAAAATCCAGCCCCAGGATCGTGCAGAGAATTTCCTTGCGATCCTTAGGCGGCTGGCGGGTGAATTCATCCGCCTTGCCCTGTTGGAGAAAGGAGGAATTCACGAAGGTGCGGTAATCCAGACCCAGAACCTGATTGATCCGCTGTTGGGTATCGCGCTTGCTGTTGCCGGTGAGAAGGATGTATGCGTCGTCCCGGTTCTTACGGGAGCGGAACTCCAGTTTGCCGGTGCGGCGTTTGCTGTGGTATTCCCGGTAGACCTGGTATTCGCTGCCGCCAAGCGAGAAGGTGAATTCGACGAACATCTCGCCCGCGTTCTGCCGCAGCAGGTCGGCGTCGGGCGAACGGCTGTACCCGGCTTTGCGGGCTTCGCCCCAGACCGCCCAGGTGAGGGCGTCGAGGATGGCCGATTTGCCGTGCCCGTTGCGTCCTGTCAGGCAGGCCAGTTTAAAGGAAGTGAAATCGAGCGGCGGAACGTCTTCGCCGTACGATAGAAAATTGCGGAGCCGCAGTTCGATGGGGAT
>CAZFOX010000234.1:0-6677 GCA_964520565.1 uncultured bacterium
TATTCTCCGATCCTCCTTTACCGCTTGTAGCGGTCACGCTGGATCGGCCTGCCGATATATTAATTCAATGGGCGTCGGGTTTGCGTCCGGCTGCCTTGCAACTTCATGGGAATGAAACGCCGGAAGCCGTGGAATCGCTAAAAAGAAGTGTGGATTGTGAAATCTGGAAGGTCATCCATCTGCCTGCAGAAGAAAATGGCGATACTGTGGATATTGATAGAGTCATCGGAATGATACGCGAGTTTGCTGAAGCGGGTACGGATCGGTTTTTGATCGATGCGACAATCGTTCGAGATGGGAAAAAACACCTGGGGGGAACGGGGAAAACCGTAGACTGGTCTTTGGCTCGAACGATTCGGGAACGATGTTCCCGTCCCTTCATCGTGGCGGGAGGAATCCATCCCGGGAATGTTGCCGAGGCTGTGAGGATTGTACATCCCGATGGGATCGATCTCTCCTCCGGTGTGGAACGGGAAAAAGGGAAAAAAGATCCCCAGAAAGTGTTGGAATTGATCGCCCTTGTTCGGGCATGGGAACAAGGGGATGTAATAGTGTAACGTTCAGAGTGATTTTTTAAATAACGTTCCTATCGGCGTTTCAAAAAAGCCGGAAATGATTGGCTTTTTCGAAGATGGAGCGTGAAATGAACGCACACACTTTTGAGAATCGCTCTAGGAGTAATCGCGTTTGCTATGCGACATGACTCGGTATTGAGCGTCCATGTCTTGATTCCACCAGAGCCGGCCGCTGAGCAGAGTGATGGCGATACCCATTAAAAATACACCGGGAGAAAACCGAGGGGGAAAGAATAAAAAACCCGTGCTGAGTATCGTCAAAACGACGCCGGAATAAATCGTAGTGCGAATGACTCGCCATTCCTTGGGATCGAAGAATTTACGCACGATCCTTTTGTTGAACCAGGGCGAGGAGCCTGCCAGCATCAGCCAACTGCCCGCCAGACCGATCCAGCCATGATGGTCGCCGATCCAATATGACAGCGCAAAACTCAGGATGACGATCGTAAATCCAAATAGAAAAAGGATTTTCCGGTTATCCAATGGGGGGGGGAGATAGTCGGTAAGTGTAAATTTGAAATCGTACGATTTGAGAGCATAGACTACACCGGCCATTCCAACAAGAACGAAGAATATCCATTCCACTGCTTGCATGTTCAAACTCCTGGTTAGATCGTGTTACGGATCGGGGATGGCCAGTTTGTATTTTCTCGATTGCATAACGATGATGAAATTTAAAAGATTATTTTGGTTTGCGGTCGGACTCTTCGCAAGGTTCTTTAGAGGATTTGTCCTGTTGATCGGACCGGTTCAGTCGTTCGATTACATCGCCGATAGGAACCTGGCCCCAATCCGGAATTCCCAGTTTCTTTCGTTTATCCATAATGGCATGAATCATTTTTTTGATCGATTCTTCACTGGCCATAGTCATTTTCCGGAAAAGAATTATATCGAGTGATTCGATGAAAAATGGTAAAAAATGCCTTTATTTCTCTGAATAGCATACCTTCAAAGATTCATTATTTAAGCCGATTCAACAATTCGATCGTATCGATGGAACGGTTTCTTTCCGGTGCAAAGGAAAAAAAGGCGAAGACGGTATTTACTCCTTGACAGATGGGTGGTATGCAAGAAAAATATGTCTTCGCAAACGGCCGGGTAGCTCAGTTGGTAGAGCAGAGGACTGAAAATCCTTGTGTCCCCAGTTCAAATCTGGGCCTGGCCATTTTTCTTTTTTCCCTCCCGGCTTCTTTATTTATGCAATTCAACTCCGACTAATACAGCTAAAGGCAAAATCAATCCTCATCGTCCAGGAAATTGGGGATGATGGATTCTTCGAGTAGTTTATCAAAAATCTGGTTGAGAAATTTTTCGCGTTTGAATTGCCCGCTTTTCCCTTCGTCGCTTTGTTCGAAACCATCGAATTGATTGCAATTAATGCGTTTATATCGAAGGTAATTGCCCAAATCCAACTGGGCGTATTCCTTGGGAGTCAAATCTTCAATGGGGAGTTCGATGATCCATCCCATTTTTTCGGCACCCGAAGGATCCATGTTTCGTTCAAAAATGATCATCCTTTTTTGCGAATCCAACAGTAAAGGCATGTGACCTGTGTTTCCGGAAATCACTTCTTCGTCGTCATGGGATTCTTCTTTGGGGGGAAGCAGAGAAGCCTTGTATTCCAGGGGTTCCGGATTACGGGCTTTTTGAACGTCTGTTTCCAGAATACGAAGGAAAAGAGGGATTCGCAATTTTTTACCGATGATATCGGAGATGGTCTTGGATACTTTACTTAGATGAATGAGGTATTGTTGAGCGGCATACGAGCGAGTTTCGGGATTACTGCCCATAAAAATAACGTGACGGGGAAAGCGTTGAAGCAATGCATAAAGAGATTCGAAACTCGAATTCAGATAATCATACAACGCCTGGCGAAACCGGGATGGCAATTCAGGGAGAGCGATCAGATCCTGAAGAGAGGCGTGATCTTGAAGGGAAAACTTGATTCCTTCGCTAAAATGCCAGGTATAAAAAATACGTTCCAGGTTTTCGATATCGGTTCTGCTCCGGGAGATCGATTCCTGCGTTAACAATTTTTCGATGGTTTTGATGAAATGACGGGTTTTTTTAAGTTGATTGATATAGTTCTGGATGACTCCATTGGAAATTTGATTCCGAAGGAATTTCGCCTGACTATTGCTTTTGATCAAGGAACGGTTGGACAGGCATTGTTCGAGACTGTCCCGGCAGGATTTGAGCCAGAATTCCCAGCTGTCAAATCCCTCCAGAGTCATCAATAAATCGCCGGATTCGCTTTTCACTTCCAGACCCATCGATTGGGCGCTCAGGATTTTTAATCCGTGATTTTTCAGCATTTTGGTAATCTGACGAACCGCCAGGCGGTCGGGGGCATTGGCAGGGGAAGATTGAACCTTTTCTCGCTCCAGAAGTTTCTGGGCTTGTGAAGGAGAAACGCGTAGGGATCGTTCCAGGATGGGTACAATAAAACCGGATGCAAAATTGGAAATACTAGAACTACGAGAAAGAATCTTTTCTATGTTTGTAACAATCGAGGCCTTATCGATCGATTCTCCATTCGCGTAGCGGCTGCAAACCTGGCTAAAAAACTCCAAATCCTGCTGGCTTAGGCCGATGTTATGTTTTTCGAATGCTTCGCGGACAATGCGCTCTCCCCATACCCGATCGTCTGTGGTTTTACGCCAACCCCATTTATAGAACGGAGATTTCAATGGAGAGGCCAGACCATGCGATAAACCCAGATCGGTTAACACTTGATATTTTTTATCGACTTTTCCGGAGGATAATAAATAGATACCTATTGAAACCAATACTGCCAGAGATACACAAAATATTGCAATAATCATAAATCGCCTCAAAGGATATTAATCAACCAAATCCTTGAAAAGAGCTTATCAACGTATTCGTTTGCCTCAACCAGCGTATGGATGGATCCAAGGTTTTCTGTATTCACGTTTAAGTAAAGCAGCAGCCTTACCGTTTTCGGGTATGGTTTCCATGGTTTCGTCCCAATGGATTATGGAATCGCTTTCATAAGCGATCATGCCCAACTGAACGGTGGTTGTAGACCGGCGTCCTTCTTCAATCGTGCAAGAGGGGGGGGTCTGATTTCGCACGGCCTCCAGAAATTCTGCCATATGCAGAAGGCCTGTATCGGTGTCGGGTTTATAGGTCTTCCGATCCTGGTTTTTCCCAAGAGGAATCACAACCCAGCGATTATCGGTAGCAAAAACAGTGGCTTTTTCGCCGTAGAACAGTATCCCGTTGGCGATTTCGGGATTATATTCTTCCGCGCCCCAAAGGCGGTGCCTCCAAACCACGGGACAGCGATCGAATTCGAAATTGACCGTGAGGATATCGGGTGTGGTGATTTTATCTTTCAATCGGTAGAGTCCACCGCTGGCAGTGATTTTTGTCGGTGTCGAAAGATCGAGTATCATCCGTGTGGCGTCGATGAGGTGGATACCCCAATCGACCAGATGCCCGTGGCCGCTGGTTTTTTCCAGGCGCCAGTTGAAATGTCCGACTTGAGGGCTGTATGGGATTTTGGGACCCGGTCCGCACCAGAGATCCCAATCCAGAGTCGAGGGTGGGTCTTGAGGCGTTGTGTCTTTGATTCCGCCGGCGGCGTTGTAATGAATTTGGGCTTCCACCTGGATAATGGTTCCGGCGTTACCTTCCTCAATGAATTTTTTCACATCGAGAAAAGCCTGGCTTTGGCGGCGTTGAAAACCGATCTGGACGATATTGCCCTTTTTCTGTGCGGCGTCAGCCATGGCTCGTCCTTCGCGGATATCGTAAGCGAGCGGTTTTTCACAATAAATCGCCAATCCTCTTTGCAAGGCGGCCAGGAAGTGAAGAGCATGCCAATGGGGAGGAGAGGCTATGATGACCGCATCGAGTTCTTTTACTTCCAGCAATTCAGTATGGAGTTTGAAGGTCAAGGGACGTTGCCCCTGTAGTTTTTCGAGTTCGTCGGCGCTTTTTTGGAGATGATCGCTATCCACGTCGCATAGGGCGATGATCTTGACTCCACCGGCTTTCAAGGCGGCCTTGGCGTCGACCATCCCGTACCAACCAACACCGATGATACCCAGGTTAAGAATTTGTTTCTGTGAATCGGATGCTAAAGAAGATTTTGAAAGTGCCAGGGCGCCCGCTGTGGTTGTCTTTAAAAAAGTGCGACGATTGGATGTCTGCATGATGGTTCCTCTCTCGATCCGGAAAGATGGATTTGCCGTATATCCAGGGTGATTCGACGGAATCATTCTGCGAATCTTATAGAATACAATAAACAGAATTTCTTCAGGAAGCAATGGCATTCCCTGCCAGAGATAAGTCGGAAAGTTAGTTTTGTGGATTTGTCAGAATAACCGAAAAAGAAATGTTTTGTCGTGAATATCGTATGAAGGAAAAATATTGTTACAAACGATTCTGGTTTTGCTACAGATCATAAAAACAGATTACCCCCAATCAATCTGATCCAGGATGTTAACGATTCAGCAAATTGCGTAAAACAAAAGGTAGAATTCCACCGTTTTTATAATATTCAATTTCGTCAAGAGTATCGAGACAACAGGTTAGTTGAATTTCTGTCACTAACCCGCTCGTGCGCGTTATATGACAGGGAATCGTCATTCGAGGTTTTATTCCCTGTTCCAACCCAATCAGATCCAATATTTCCGTGCCGTTCAGTTTCAGTGTTTTCCGGTTCTCGCCTTCCAAAAATTGCAATGGCAGAACGCCCATGCCAATCAGATTGGAACGGTGAATACGTTCGAAACTCTCGGCAATAACGGCGCGAACTCCCAGAAGGCGGGTTCCCTTGGCAGCCCAATCCCGCGAGGAACCCGTTCCGTATTCCCGCCCGGCAATGATAACGAGAGGAGTTCCTTCTTCCTTATATTTCATGGCGGCCTCGTAGAGGGTCATCGCTTCACCATCTGGCATGTACCGGGTCCATCCGCCCGTCGTCCCGGGGACCATTTCGTTATGAAGGCGAATATTGGCAAAGGTTCCACGCATCATCACTTCGTGATTTCCCCGGCGCGATCCATAGGAGTTAAAATCAGCCGGTTTGACGCCGTGCTGCTGCAAATATCGACCGGCGGGGCTATCGGATTTAATGGAACCCGCTGGTGAAATATGATCGGTGGTGACCGAATCGCCCAGGATGGCGAGTGGGCGTGCATCTCGAATGTCGCTGATGGATTCAGGTTCCAGTAACATATCGTCAAAATAAGGAGGCTTTTTCACATAAGTACTATTGGAGTTCCACTCGAAAGTTATACTGTCGGCGACGCTAATATTTTGCCATTCCTCGCCGCCATCCGTTACTTTCTTGTATTCTTCGAGAAACATCTCTTTTTTTAGAGTCGTCTGGATAATCCCGGCGATCTCTTCGTTTTTAGGCCAGATATCTTTCAAATAGACCGGTTGACCGTTCTGTCCGATGCCAAGAGGTTCTTTCTCCAGATCGATACAGACCGATCCGGCTAGTGCATAGGCTACGACCATAGGGGGCGACGCCAGATAGTTGGCTTTGGTTAATGGATTGATACGGCCTTCAAAATTCCGATTGCCGGAAAGAACGGCACAGACCGTGAGATCGCCTGTTTCGATTGCCCCGGCGACTGATTCGGGTAACGGCCCGGAATTACCAATACAGGTCATGCAGCCGTAACCGACCAGATGGAAACCCAATCGATCGAGATCGTCCTGCAGACCGGATTGCTGCAGATAGGCTGTGACAACTTTCGAACCGGGCGCGAGAGATGTTTTGACCCATGGTTTGACACGAAGTCCTTTCTCCCAGGCATGCCGAGCCAGCAGTCCCGCGGCAAACATAACCGACGGATTGGACGTATTTGTGCAACTGGTAATCGAGGCAATTACCACATGGCCGTCTTCGATTTCGAAGCCGTTGGCGGAGACACAGCGGGGATGGGATAGATTATCGCCAGTCTCGGTCATCGATTTCTTGAAGTTTTCCGGTACTTCTGAAAGCAACACTCGATCTTGTGGCCGTTTGGGGCCTGCCAGGGAAGGTTCTACCGTGGATAAATCCAGTTCGAGCGAATCGGTGAAGACCGGATCGGGATTTCCGGATTCTCGCCACATTCC
>CAZFOX010000234.1:6687-7342 GCA_964520565.1 uncultured bacterium
GACCAATGCGATTTGATGGGCGCTGCGTCCTGTGAATTCAAGATAATGAAGGGTTTCCCGATCGATAGGAAAGATGCCGCAGGTTGCGCCGTATTCCGGTCCCATATTGGCTAGAGTAGCCCGGTCGGCCAAGGTTAAAGAATCCAGGCCGGAGCCGTAGTATTCGACAAATTTACCGACAACTCCTTTTTGCCGGAGCATCTGCACGACAGTAAGAACGAGATCGGTGGCTGTTGCACCCTCTTTCAGGCATCCGGTCAATTTGAAACCGATAACTTCGGGGATGAGCATGGATATCGGCTGTCCCAGCATGGCGGCTTCCGCTTCGATTCCACCTACTCCCCATCCAAGCACGGCCAATCCATTGATCATGGTTGTATGGCTGTCGGTTCCGACCAGAGTATCGGGGAAGGCAATTCGCGTACCCTCTATTTCCGACGTCCAGACAACCCGAGCCAGGTATTCCAGATTGATTTGATGACAGATGCCGGTTCCGGGAGGAATAACGCGGAAATTATCGAAAGCTTTCTGGCCCCACCGCAGGAAGGTGTATCGTTCCAGATTGCGTTTGAATTCCATATCCACGTTGAATTGGAATGAATCGGATGAGCCGTATCGATCGACCATCACGGAATGATCGACGATTAAATCGACC
>CAZFOX010000235.1:0-7334 GCA_964520565.1 uncultured bacterium
GTTGTCGGGATAAAGCAGCGATGCCTCGAAGTCCGCCAACGCTAGATCGTACTTTTTCCCTTTCATCCGAGTTAGTCCACGCAGTAAATAGGCGTCCGTATATACTCTGTGGATATCGCCGCCGCCTTCCCAGGTGTGGAAATGATGACCAGTCAGCAGTTGAATGGCGCGGTCGTATTTACCCGCTTCCACAAACAACTCGATTTCGCGTTGCAGCGCGTCGTCGCGTTGGGCGATGGTTTTCTGGTGTTTTTCCATCAAAGCCAGGCGGTCTTTGGCGAGTTTCCCCTGGCGTGCATAGAGGCGGTCCAGTTCGAAATAGATGCGGGCGTCTTTGGGATTCAGTTTCTGTGCCTTCTCGTAATAGGCGACCGCTTGGGGCACGTCGTTATCCACCCTCGCGCTGGCGTATCCCAGGTTGCGGTAGTTCATGTAATATGGACAGTCGCGCTCAGCGGCCTGTTGCCAGAATTGCCGGGCGGCTTCTGGCTGCCGGTCGAAGAGAAAGTTCCCCAGGTAATAAGGCGCCATCGCATCTTTGGGATTGCGTTCGATGGCCTGTTGCAGAACGGGGATACATTCCAGGCGCAGGGGGAAGCAATAATCGGCGTTCGCTTGGACGGCTTGCAGGCGGAATTTATCCGCCATTTCGCTATCGCCATTTCGCTCGTGATAGTATGCAAGGTAATAGTAGACCATGGGGATGGCTTCGCCGGGGTTGATATCGGAGGATTGTGTCCGTATCAGGATGTCGATGGCTTCGTTGTAAAATCCTGCGTTACCGTAATCCACAGCCATTTCCAGATTTCCTTGGATGGGATCTTTCAAGGTCGATTGGATGAATTCCCATTCCCATTGCGCTTTATCTATTTGTCCGAGATCAATCCAAGCCAAGGCGCGCTCATTACGCGACCAGAAATCCAGTGGATCGAGGGCTAAAGCCATTTCGGTTGCATTTAAGGTTTCTTGGAGACGGTTGAGTTTGCGCAGAATGGCAGCTTTCAGATTGTATGCTTTGGGATTGAGCGTGTTGGTGGCAATTGAGGAATCGATATGTTCGAGAGCGGTCAGATAATCGCCCGCCCGGCAATCGAGTTCGGCCAGTGCGTAGTAACTGGCCGAACGCCAGCCCAGGCTCCAGGTAGCCCGGAAGAAAGCGTCGTAGGCCAGGCCGAGTTTTTCCTGCGCGGCCTGTGCGAGACCCAGATAGTAATAGGCTTCGCCGTCTTTGGGGCGGGTATAATTATCAAACAGCCGATCGACGGCGGTTTGCAGATGGGTTTCCGCTTCTGCGAACATGCCGCGCTTGCAGTATAGAATTCCGAGTTGAGTATTAACGCGCGAATCACCAGGATCGCGTTTCAAGGCTTCTTCGTAATAGGGATAGGGATCGACCTGAGCGTTATGAAATTGATCCAGGCGTAATCCCGCGAGATAGATCTCTTCGTTATTTTTTATCTCTTCGGGTTTTGCGGGGGGAACAACCGGCTTGGGCATAGGATTCCCGGGCCGCGGTTTGGGTTGATAGCGCATCAACTCTTTTCCGTCCGAGGAATAAACCCAAAGAGTCAGGTTCATTTCCTCGATCTTTTCCGGACTGGCGACATTGAAGCGCCAGGGTTTCGCGGGGCCGATATCGGCGGTTGTTTCGATAAGAATGGTGTCTCCCTGCTTTAATACGATCCGGGCGTTTTTGCGTTCGGAGGTGGTATTTAGTTTAATCAGGGTGGTTTTACCATCCACCACTTCGAGATTCACCGCACCTTCCAGATTGGCGTATTTCAATCCGGAAAGCTCGCGAATCGGATACCAGTACTGTTTGACGATCTTGGTTTCGTAGGGTTGCACCCAACTGTAATCGGGTTGGTTGTCGGAATAGGCACCCGCCATCAATTCCAGGTAAGGGCCGTCCGTATCGGTCAGCATCTTATCCCACATCTTGCCCGAATCGCCGCAGCCGAAAGTGAAGAATTTCTTGCCGGGGGCGGTGTTGTGGTCGCCTATATAGGCGACGCCTGCTTCCTTGCCGTGATTGTATCCGGCAAAGAAATCGGACTCGTAATTCCAGCAGAAGAAGGAGACTGAATGGGAGAGGTTCTTCCACCAGCTGATATCGGTGTTTTCATATCGATGGCCGCCATAGTGGCTGTTGGAGATCGGCCATTCGGAAAATTCGCGCTTGGCGTGTTGGGTGACGTATTCGGTTTCGGGAGGGAAAATCACTTGATAGGTTTCGTCGACGTGCACTGCCGGATTGGCGAAATAGAGAAACGAGTTGACGTAAGGCGTTCGATTGACGATCTTAAAAGTACCTTCCAAATACGATCGGCCTGGATACAGGGTCAGGCCAATGACGAAGCGCATGCGGTGGCGGCGTTCCAGTTCGCCTAGCCATAGCGTCTTGCTGCCATCCGGATTTTCGGCCAGGGTATGGTCCATTTCCATGTAAGTGCGGGAACGGTGGTGATGGGGAAAGTTCCATTCCACACCGCCGGATATCCATGCACCCAGCATGCCGATCAAGGCGGGCTTTATCACGCTCTGGCGATAAAAGAAATCATAGCCGTTGGTTTTATCGACGGCGGAAAATATGCGGCCACCGATCTGAGGCAATACACAGATTTTTATATATTCGTTTTCCAGATAAACGGCGTTGTAAGTTTTGTCTTTTACTTCATCGGTCAACCGGTCGGAGATGGGGTAAGGATAAATGCGTCCCTGCGCTCCCTGATAGACGCGGCCTTCGTAAAAACGGGGAACCGGATCGGGTTCGAGAACTTCGTAGGTGGGGATCGTCAATTCTTCTTCCCAAATTCGCACATCGGCGTGAGTGGGTTTAGAGATGTAACTGCAAACAACCAAACAGAGTAGCAGCGTACGTTGTGGGAAGTTTTGAATCATTGATGACTCCTTGAATTGTTATACAATCCTTTCCATCCGATTCTCCCAATGAAGGAATGCGACCCGAGGAGAGTTACGCGCTCAATGCTTTTTCAACGTGCATGATACTATCGTCCACTTCCTGAACGCTGAGCATACCAATGGTCATGGCGTCGATCAGTTTGTTCCCCCAGACGTATTTCATGGAAGCGGCTTTTTGATCGGGTTCAATTAATTTACCTTCGCCAAAGATTTTCATGCCGAGAATGCATTTCCCGTTATCGCGGGCTTTGTGGAGAGTCTGCGATACGTCGTCCGGTGAGGCATCCATACTTTTCCCAGCGTGATTGATCCGTGCGAGAATGACATCGCCCCAGGGATTTTCGGCGGCCGTTTTCAGCGCTTCGAAATTATGGAAGGATGCGCCAACTGCCCGCACGGCGTCTTTCTCCTTGAGTTCGGAGAGTTCGTCGCAAACGCGCTTCAATTCGTCTGGCCATTGGGGATTGGTGACGCAATGCAGTAGAACGATGTCGATCATGTCCACGCCGAGTTCCTTGCGAAAACGGTCTACCTCCTCTTTCGCGCCGCCGGATGGCTTAAACCAATCGCCACCGCGAAACCATATTTTTGTGAGTAGGACGTATTGATCGCGAGGAACGCCTTCAAGTGCATTTTTGACAAAAGGCTGACTGCCGTAGAGATCGGCCATATCGAAAAAGTTGAGTCCTTTGTCGAATCCATGTCGTATCAGTTCCGTGAATTTTTGTTGTCCGAGCCGGGTATGATCGGATTCGTGGCGGCTGCCGTGCATGCCGGTTCCCATCGCCAGGCGGGAAGCGACAATTCCCGTCTTGCCCAATGCGACACGGTCGTTGGCGTGAATGGGAGCGGCGGAAGCCGTTTCGTTTGCAAACGCCGGGGTGGTCAAGAATACGCCTGCCCCCGCTAATGAGTTTTGCAAAAATCTACGCCGGGATATTTTCTTGTTCATGGATTTCTCCTCATGATTCGACTCCTCTTTTAATCGGGATTAGCTTAGCAAAAAACATGTGGCGCGGCTATCCCTTGCGGGATGAATCGCCGCTTGTTGGAGGAAGAGAATACGAATAAGGTAGAACGGAATTACGGCTTTTTGAGGAGCCGGTCGTAGGCGCGGCAAAAAGGACAGAACCGCTCTACGGATTGCATGAAACGGCCGTATCCGCTGTTGGGCCATTGGCGGCGTGCGATACAAAAGGGACAGATTTTACAAATAGTGGCGAGGAGGCGTTGCATGGTTTTGACTCCTTTTTCAGAGAATATCTGAAGATCGATTGGATTTATCGGCGATCGCCCAGGTTGAAAATCGTCCATAAGGTTCTGTTTGTACGAACAGACCGAGTTCCCCTAATCGATGGGCGATGTCTTCATACGGAAACATGCGGCTTTGCATTCCGGCGATTTTTTCCAGAAAGGCGACAACCTTAACGGGGAAACGATGAATATTCGGTTCCTGGATGAGCAGTCGTCCGCCGGATTTAAGAATCCGTGCCAGTTCGGCAAGTGCCTGGAACGGATCGCGGAAATGGTGGAGTGCGTCTACTACCAGGATTCGTTCAAAGCATTCGTCTGCAAATGGGAGATTTTCGGTACAAGCGCGGATGGGATGAACGGTATTCTTGCGTATCGCTTCATTGAGCATTCTTCGGGAAGAGTCGACTACTGCGACCGCTCCGGTCCAATTGTGCAGGCGGGAAGAGACACGTCCCGTGCCGCCGCCTGCGTCCAGCAACCAACCCTGAATGGGTAAACGCAGTTTTTCGACATAGTGCGCCGTCTCCGGCGGCGGGATCAGACGTTCGTAGATAGAAGCAATCCAATCAAAATGATCGAACATGGCAATTGGTAAACCGTCCGTGAATCGACGTACAATGGTATTATGCCATACAAGCCGCAGAGATGATACTCGATTGAATACAGGATTGTTTCGATGTTGCAATGTCGGAAAAGGTTTTTGTTTATCGTCGGACTTTTGGTGTTATATGGGGGATTGGAATGGATGGCCGGAGCGATGTATTCCCGCTTTCGTCAGCAGGGAGATTGGAAGTATTATCGCTGGGATCGAAACACTCTCTGGTCGCTTCGTCCCCATATCGATACCACTGTAAATGGCCGGGCGGTTCATACCAATTCAGTGGGATTTCGCGGTACGAATGAATACGCTGCCGATTTCAAAACAGGACTGCGTGTTTTGGTATTAGGCGATTCACGTGCCTATGGAATGGCCGTGGAAGATGCGTTCACTTTTCCCTATGTGGCTCAGATTCAATTGCGCCGCCGGAGAATCGATGTCGAAGCGATCAATGCCGGCACACCTGGGTATACGGCGGTACAGTGCAGAGCTAGGCTGGAGAGCCTATTGAATTACCAGCCCGATGTGGCGGTTTGGGCCGCCGGATACAACGACCGCCGTTACACGATTTTGATGCCGCCGGATTCTTCCGAATCGTTTGCTCGCATTGCCGCATTCAGGAAAATAGCCGAAATTTTGCAATGGAGCAATTTATTGTATGCGCTTTCGTATGAATGGGGCCGGAGCAAGCGGGAACAATGGCGTCAAAATCCACTTCCATTGGATCGAGTCGGCGTTCGCGTTCCAGAACCGGTCTTTCGAGAGGAGTTATCGCGTTTCGTAACGTTGTGCCGGGGAAATCGCATTCAACCGGTTCTGATGATTATCGATCAGAATCCGTGTGTTTTTGAGATTCCCGAACGGGCCGCCCGGTTGATGGAAGAGAAAGAGTATCGGCAAGCCGCCGATCTTTTGGAGGAGCGCTTACCGAAATTGCAGGCCGCCGCCCAGGCGTTCGGACAATATTTATTGGGGATGTGTTATGAAAAATTGGAGAATCGAAATGCCGCTCGGAATTGTTTTCTCCAGCATCAACCCATCGGTTCTCTGCACGGAGAATCGGTGCTGCGTTCTCAGGAAAATTACTTCCAGATCGTTCGCGAACTGGCGTCTCGTGAATCGATACCGGTTGTCAGCGCTCGGGAAGCGCTCAGTCGTATCAACGAACGCCTGTACGATTCCGATTTACAAAGATATCTCGATCAATTCGAACGAGAACCGGCCGATCTACTCGATGGTTCAGCGTATCAATCGCGACAGGAAGGAAAGATCGTTGACATAGAGAACTTTTTCCGAGGACGGTTTGTCGATGAGTGCCATTACGACCGGGCCGGACATATCCTGATCGGAATGGAACTGGCGGATACTATTGCGGAATTATTTAATGGCTATTTAGACAAGAGTTCAAAGGAATAATCCTCTTTCAATCTGATTATACCAACTGGATTGTAGTAAATTCTTTCAAATGAAGGTCAAGGGCAGCGTTTTTTTCTACCTTGCGGTACACGATTATAAGAAATTTCTCACTGGCGATTAATTTCCCACTTTCAGAATACCGTCTCCATTCATCGCCAGAAAACTTTCCGGATCGTTTTTTTGCCAATCCTGGCTGAAACGTTTCATCTCTTCCCAGAGGGTATTGAGTTCCGGGGTCTGGCTGTTCTGTTGAAGATAAAGCGCCTGCATTTTATAGGCTGTTCCCAGCGCTACATTTTTTTCCACCAGCAACCCTTTTTTCATTTCCTTGATCCATGCGGCGGAAACATCTTTGCCCAATCGGTCGATCGCGGCTTCGGCCTTGCTGCATAATACCAATATTTCTTCACGGCGTGCCGGGAAATCGGCGGCCTGCGAAAAATGGCCGCTGGCCTGATAATCTTTCAAATCGGCTGCGACGTTCTTGTCCTGGACGCGGGAATGGTTGGCGTTATATCGGTCGAAGGGGTAATACAGTCCCTTTTGCAATTCAGGGGAAAACTTATATAGATCGAAAGCCGCCGGGCGGGCGGAGGCCGGATAATTCTTGGCCACGAATTCCTGGAGGATCTCGTCGGGATTGCGTTTGGGATTCTTGGCCAGTTCGAGAAACGCATAGAGATTGACATAATTCCCCCAGGTTCGCTCGAAGAGGGAATTGGCATTGGTATTCCACATCAGGCGGACGGCGATCCGCTGCACCCCCAGTTCCTGCAAGAGTGCGAAACGGGGCGCCCAGACATCGCCCATATAACAGGGGAAATAATTATGTCCCTCATACTCGCGCCAGGCGTCGAATTCAACAATTAGTCGCTTGGGATCGGCGGCGCGCAGAAATTTTTCGTCCACAGGATTGGGCAGATGAAAATCGTCGGCAGTATTCTTGACTGAGAATAAAACAGAGGCTGGGATTCCTTCCGCCATCTGTGTAAGATTCTTTTCTTTTTCAAGAACGCTCATGCGTTGCCAGGTGCGCATCCAGGTTTCTTTCCCCAGTTTCTCGCACACCTGAGCGGTTTCTTTGGTCAATAGATTGACGCGATCGAGCGGAGTCAGTTTTCGGCACTCGTCGCAGAAGCAGGTT
>CAZFOX010000236.1:0-7309 GCA_964520565.1 uncultured bacterium
GATACACCCTGAGCTGGAATCAACAACAATTCAGGTCGCAAGCCGTTCTGACGTTGCTCGTTGGGGAAGGGGATTGGTAATGGGAGCTCGTTAGGATGTTCCCGGTACCATGCTTCCAATTCATTCCGGAAAAGCGAGCCGTTATAGGATAATTCGCAACGAAGGAAAAACCGCTCTTGGAGTTTGGGGAAAACACCCTGGGATAAATCGAAGATTTGTCCACTTTGGGTAACAAGCGACCAGTTGCATAACCAGTTTCGAAGACTTAACTTATCGATGTTTACCTGAATGGAGGGCGTGAGTGGCGCGATCCATTCGGACTTGTATTCATAAACGAATAAGGGACTTGTGGCGCTGACAGGCCGGGATTGCCCGGTCGGATACAGGCCAATTAGGATGGTGCTATCTTGCTCCGGCGCGGAAGAAGCGTTAACAAGAAAGGTAAGAGTGAAGACCGTGCAATACAGATAAGATAAGTGGAACTCTCGTGCGAAATGCATTTTCTTTTTGTTAAGGTAACTAGAGGCTTCTTTCTATCAGAATGATTCCTACCTTATTATTCTATCTTCTCATTTTTATCCAATGAGGGTAAGAACCTCGGAATGCCGAAAGAGAAGAGATGGTCGAATTCATTCGAAATACCTGTTGTTTTGTTTATGAATTTTACAGTTTATATCAGTTCGGCAAAATGCTGTTGTCTTTTTTGAATTTCATCTTATAATGTTAACACATCAACTCTGTTAATGTGTTTGGGATATGAAATTTAGAATCCATGGGTGAGTTGGAACAGCGGGTGGAGAAATAATGGTTTCAATTCACATAAGTGGTTCTTTTTTTGATTTGGCAACTTTTTCCCAATCAACACTCACCTGTGTCTTACTTTGTTCCTACCTTTTGTGTAACTCCAGATAAAAAAGGAGAAATTCAATGAAAAAGCCTTACTCTTTTATGTGCCAATTCATGGTGGTGATTGCGTCTTTGACATTCGGGATGCTTGCTTATGGAGAAACCGAATCCAACAACACGATAGCCAATGCCAATGCGGTCGGACTTAATGAATCGGTCGATGGATCGCTCAATTCCATCGATTCAACGGATACCGTCGATTGCTTTAAATTCACTACAACCGGTGACGGTCTTTTCCAATTAGGGGTTGTTCCAACTAGCGAACTCAACATCGAAATTATACTGAAAGATACAGATGGAATGTACGAATTAGGGTATAAAAACGACGGAGGTAACGGATCTACCGAAGCGATTGTTTATCCTAATCTACGAGCGGGAACCTATTACGTCATCGTGAAAATCCCCGATGCGATCGGCCCGGTTCAGGGAACCTATAGCGCCACATTTAACTTCCTTCCAGTCGAAGAGATCGACGCCGAACCTAATGATGTTACAACTCAAGCCGTTGAGATGCCAGTCAACGGCGAGACAACAGGCCATATCGGTTATTATGGAAGTGCTTTTACCGATATATGGGATTTCTATAAAATCGTTTTGCCGGGCGATGGGAAATTAGAACTCACCGTATATCCCGATGGTACGGCTAACGTTGCTTTGGGATTGTACGATAGTTTGAATTTTAAAAACCTGATCTGGATGGATCAAAAAGGAAAAGGCGAATCGGAAAAAATCGTCCATTCCAATCTTCTGGCTGGAACGTATATCGTTCTCGTCGACCGCCGGGAAGGATATGGATCGTATAATCTGACCAGTTTGTTCACGGCGGATCCCCATCCTAAAAACGAACCCAACGATACGGCGGCCACTGCGATGGCCATTAACCTGACCGATTCGGCGCCGAGTGCGACGGTTCAGGGGCGCCTCGGGTATTACGGAAATCAATACCAGGACGACAACGATTATTATAAAGTGACCATTCCTTCCTACGGTCAATTTTCGATGACATTCAATATGGATGCAGGGGAAGGCCTTGGCGCCGGTTATGAAATTTGGGATTCCAGCCTTCGTTACCTGGGTGCGACCGCTTCTCCGGATAATCTGGCGGCGGGTACCTATTATGTGAGAATGTATCGCTCCGGTGGATATGGCAGCTATTCGTTAACGATTGCTCATACTCCGAAAACTCCGCCCGAGCCGGTTTCGGTCAGCGCGGGTGAATTACCGCTCAACGGCCAGATCGACAATATTCCTATATCCCATCCGGAAAACACCGAACAATGGTACAACGTTACGCTTCCCGAAGACGGCTCGCTGACCGTGACTATGCAGTTCCCGAATACGGTTTATGTGTATATGTCGCTCATGTACGGCAATGGAACCGCCACCTATAAAGATACCTACGCGAATTGGACGAACGATCCGAGATCGGTCAACGTGCCCAATCTTCGCAAGGGGACGTATAAAGTCCATGTGTGGCGGGCCGACGGTTCGGGAGTGGGTTCGCTGAAAACCGAATTCGTTCCGGTAACCAAACTCGATGCCGAATCCAACGATGAATACACTTCCTTAACGCCTATCGCCTATAACCAGTCCTACGTCGGCCATTTGGGATATACCGGCAACGGCTGGATGGATACATTGGATCTCTACCTGCTGGAAATCCCCGAAGACGGTTCTTTATCGGTAACCGCCACATTTGAAAAAACCGCCTATCATTTCCTGACGGTTTACAATCAGGATGGGAATAATTACCGCAACATCGGTCAAACCTACGGTTATTGGAACGCCGATCCCCACACCGTCGCAAAACCCAATATTTTGGCAGGGAAATATCTCATTCAGATTTCCCGTGCGGATGGATATGGATCGTACGATCTCGATGTTTCTTTCACCCCCAATCGCAGCAATGATCCCGAATGGAACGGCGACGATTACACTCAACCGAAAGAGATCGCTCTGGGAGAAGGATACGTCGGCCATCTGGGATACGACAGCAACATGCTGATGGATTACAACGATTATTACAAAGTGGTTTTTCTATGCAACGTTCCAAACCGATAAAACCGCCTATACATTCTGGCGTATCTACTATTCCGATTTCAGAACGATCGTGCAGGAAACGTACTCGTACTGGACGACCGAACCACGAACCATCGGTTCTACCCAGCTGAGGGCCGGAACGTATTATATTGGAGTCAACCGGGCGGATGGTTATGGTGCGTACGAATTCTTCACCGAGTTTACACCCCAGCCGTTCATCGATACCGATACCAATCATTTCGCCGCCCAGGCGCAAACCCTCGCCTTGAACGACATTCAAATGGGTTCTCTGGGATATACCGACCGCTACTTCCGCAACACAGTGGATTGGTATCGCGTGGATGTTCCAGCAAAAGATAAATATAAAATCACCTTCCATTCCGTGAATACGGCTTACTTCTACTGCGAATTGTACGCCGCCAATATGGTTTCCCGTATCTCATCCGATTACCGGTATTGGAATTCCAATCTTTTCGAAAGAGAGTTGGAACTAGACGCTGGGACGTATTACATTAAGTGCTCGCGCGCCGATGGATATGGCATGTACGCCGTTAGTTTGAGCGCGCTCGGCCAGGTCGTGGCGGGCAATCTGACCGGCAAAGTAGTAACCGCCAGTAACTTCCCATTAGCCGAGATTACCGTGAATTTGCTGGAACGGTCGGTGAAAACCGATGCGATGGGTACTTATAAAATCGAAGGCCTGCCTCCCGGCGATTTTAATGTCAGTTTCACGTCGGGAACCAAGTATTATCCAGAAACCGCCAAGGTTAAATTAATGGCCGGTCAAACGGTAACCCTGAATATGACAATGGTAGATTCCAATAAAACCGCTCCAAAGGATGTCGCCCAATTCTATGGTATCCCCGGTAACCAGTACATCCATTTCTTCTGGTCGGCCAGCGTCAGCCCCGATGTGGCGGACGGGGGCGGATATAAATTGTATATCGATAATGCAGAACCGTTGGTTTTGGGTAATGCGCTGCAATATCGCAATCTCGGTTTTGCGAACGGCGCCGCTCATACCTGCCGGTTGACCGTTTACGATAAATACGGCAATGAGAGCGCTGGCAAAACGCTTGTAATTACGCCGTCCGGCGAAATCGTAATCCCCACGCCAACCCCAACTCTCCAGCCGGGACAGCCGACGCCCACCCCGACCAAGCCGGGACAACCGACGCCTACACCGACGGTGACTCCGCAACCAACGCCCACACGGCCGGCCGATCAACCGACACCCACTCCGGGAGAAATTCCTCCGACGCCCACTCCGGGACAGCCGGTTCAGGTGGAACCGTATAGGGTCTATGAGTTCGACCAGGTGACATTGGCCGACGACGGCTGGTCGGAAATTCCGGGGGGGTTCGGTGGCGCGACGCCGGGCGTAGTGATTGAATACTATGGATTCCCCGCCGGTAAATTCCTCTCTTCGGCGGATAACCGGGGCATCGCGGTAGCGGTAAAAGCCGGTGAAGTCACATTCCTGAAAACCGACCAGGTGATCGATACCGGTGGATTCCCGGCCCTGATTCGCTGCACGGTAAAGAGCACGGCTCCCAACGCCTCGATTGCCGTTGGCGCGCTTAAAGGTTCTCTCACCACAGGCGAGAATCTGGATGGAACCATCGGATACAGCCACGTTCTTTCGGCGGCCAGTTTCGTGGATAAAGAGGGACGTATTACCACCGTTTTCCGCCCCGATGCCGGGACGATTATCAATCCATTCGTTCAGGTGGCAGGCTCGGCGGGCGGCGCGGTGACGGTTTGGATCGACCGGGTGGATGTATTTATCCTGCAACCGGGCATGGTTTATCCCGGCGGCTTGTTCGGCGATATCAATCTCGATTCCAGTCTTTTCTTTTTTAAAACAAGATAATTGGCAATCTTTAACCAGTCATCTTTCAAAAAAAACCGCCGATCCAGTTGTTCCGGATCGGCGGTTTCCTTGTTTGATGGAATGAATTTACATCGACAAGGAGACTTTCGTGGCTTCTTTGTTGAGATAGGCGCGCTTTTTATTATGCCAGGCGACGTTGGCCAGGTGCGGCCCGCAGACCGCCGAATGGCCGACTTCCACCGGTGCGTTGGGTTCTTTG
This sequence comes from uncultured bacterium, assembly GCA_964520565.1. GTDB lineage: Bacteria > Hinthialibacterota > Hinthialibacteria > Hinthialibacterales > Hinthialibacteraceae > CAZFOX01. The sequence continues at coordinate 5,040 of CAZFOX010000236.1, forward strand.
CGCGATTTGATACATTCCAGGAAATTCTGCACATGCGGTTCCGCTCCGATACCGCCTTCGAATTTGATTTTGGGCGCGTCTTTATGCTGTTCCCACGGCTCCTCGAACAGGCGGAATCCGGCATCGTCGAGAATCAACGTTCCTTTGTCGCCATGGAAATAGATCGACCAACCGTTTTGGAAACTGTTGGAATAAACCAGCATCCAATTGGCAAGGAAATTGCCATAATCGTAGATGGCCGTAAATGTATCGGGCGTTTCCGATCCGGTGGCTTCGTACACTTTACCGAAACATTCCGCCGAAGAAGGCGTTCCCGATTCCATGAACCATTGGATGACATCCATCAAGTGCGTTCCCTGATCGGTGACGTTGCCGCCGGAAAAGTTCCAGAAATAGCGCCAATAGCGGTATTTCATCGGTTCAAATTCAATGACCGGGCGGGGATAGCAGAAGAGTTCCCAATCGATTTTTCCCGATAATGGCGAATTATCCAAGGGATGATTGTGGTGCTGCCAGAACCATTGGGCACGGCACATATGCACCTTTCCCAACAGGCCGTCCGCCACCACTTTTTTAGCCTCGTGAACCGAAGGGGCGCTGCGCCGTTGCATGCCGATTTGGACGATGCGGTCGGTTTTCCGAACTTCCTGCACGGTTTTCGCGCCTTCTTCAATGCTGATCGACATAGGTTTTTCGCAGTATACGTCTTTACCCGCCTGCACCGAGTCAATGATTTGGATGCAGTGGTTGTGTTCTGCTGTGCCGATCAGAACGGCGTCGAGATCTTTCTGTTCGAGCAGTTTCCGGTAATCGGTATATGACTTGGCGTTTTCTTCCGCCATTTCCAGGCCCAATTTTAGATTGGGTTCATAGACATCGCAGACGGCTGCAAATTTGACTCCTTCTTTCATGTGCATCTGCATGACGCCCCGGCCACGGCCTCCGGAACCGATGATTCCCATCACGATCTGTTCGTTGGCGCCCAGCACCGTGTGAGGCAGAATCGAATGAACGGCTGCCAGACCGGCGCCGATTCCGGCCGACTTTCCCATAAACGATCGCCTGGTAATGCGCTGATTGTTTTTCATGGCATAGTGCCTCCGTTGTATTTTCCGGCCGAACGCTTGGAAGAATCGGCCATGGATTCAGGGTAAAAAAAAATACGGAAAAAAACAAGGAGATAACAGCGGAAATAATCAACGCCGGTTCTGGCTGGATACGGTGAAACTCTGTTTCTGTTTAACTATAACATTGACAAAAATCATCCCCGTTGCCATACTCCGCGAACGGTTGGCCAATCAGAGTGCAGGGGGCTTGGTTTCTCTGCATTTCTGCTAAAATCCAAATTCACTATACACATTTCCGATCCATTCGGCCAACATCGCGAATTCATGAAAACATCGATCCTTCATACACCCCAACGTCCTTCCGCCGTCTTGGTTTTGGAAGACGGGTCTCTGTATCGTGGCCGCTCCTTCGGGGCTTTCGGCCGCGCCGGAGGGGAAGTCGTGTTCAATACTTCCATGACCGGGTACCAGGAAGTGCTCACCGATCCCTCCTATCATGGACAGATCGTTGCCATGACCTACCCGTTAATCGGGAATTACGGCGTCAACGAAGAGGATCTGGAATCCAAAAAGATCCAAGTGGCCGGTTTTATCGTCAAGGAACCGTCTCTTATTCACAGCAATTGGCGCAGTACTCATTCGCTGGACGATTGGATGCGCGCTCAAAATATCGTCGGACTCTGTGGCATCGACACGCGTGCGTTGGTTCGAAAATTACGAAACGCCGGCGTAATGCGCGGCGTGATCCGTCTTGAGGAAGAAAACGAATCGGACAAACGGGACGATTTGGACGACGTGCCGAATATGGCGGGTCTCGATCTCGTGCGCTATGTCACCACCCAGGAACCCTATCTCTGGAATGACAAACTGCACCCGTATCATCGCGCGCAGGGAATCCCCGCACCACAAAAAGCCCCGGTGCGAGTCGTGGCGATCGATTACGGGATCAAACATAATATTCTGCGCCATCTGGCGGAACGCGTTCGGGAAGTGCATGTACTGCCCGCTTTTGCCAAGGCCAAAGAAATTATGAATTATCAACCCGATGGCGTTTTTCTTTCCAACGGCCCCGGCGATCCCGAACCAGTAACCTATGCTATCGAAACGGTGCGCGATCTTTTGGGGAAATTGCCTGTTTTTGGAATTTGCCTCGGGCATCAGATTCTGGGATTGGCACTTGGGGGTAAAACATACAAATTGAAA
>CAZFOX010000237.1:0-3014 GCA_964520565.1 uncultured bacterium
TGCGGGATCGTGTCGGGGCCGATGCGGGTTTCCCGGCAGACATCCTGGAACAATGCGCCGCCGATGTTTTGATATACAGCGACCATCTGATGCTGGTAGTTGGTGGTCAACAGATCGAAGTAACCATCGCCGTCATAATCGGCGAAATCGGCTCCCATATTCCCCTGGGGAGCGCCGTTCAGATCGTAGGCAACGCCGATATAGGTTCCCACTTCCTCAAAAGTTCCGTCACCCCGGTTATGAAAGAGAAAACTGGGTTTGGCATCGTTGGCCACGAAAATGTCCTGAAATCCGTCATTATCGTAATCGGTGCAGACGACGGACATACCGGTGGAAGGAGTGACAACGCCCGATTCTTTGGAAATATCCGTAAAGGTTCCGTCTCCGTTGTTTCGATATAAAGCGTCGTATTCGTAATCGTAATCGAGACGGGAACAATAGGTCATGACGCCACCCCGATAGCAAGGCTTATGTTTTTCGACATCGATGACCAGATAATTGGTGACGTATAAATCGAGATCGCCGTCGTTATCGATATCCACGAAGGTCGCCGCCGCGCCCTGGCGGGGGTCTTCGACACCCGCTTCTTTGGCGACATCGGTAAAGGTTCCATCGCCGTTGTTGCGGTAAAGCCGATTGGGTCCCCAATTGACGACGTATAAATCCAGATCGCCATCGTTGTCGTAATCGCCCGCCACGCAGCCGTATCCGTAATTCCGGTCGCCAACGCCCGCTTCTTCGGTAACATCGGTAAAAGTCATATTGCCATTATTGCGGAAGAGGCGATTGGGAGGAGACACCTCGGCTGTTGCGCCGGGAAGAATCGCACCGTTCACAAAGTAAATATCCAGAAAACCGTCATTGTTGTAATCGAACAATCCAAGTCCCGAACAGGTCGTTTCCATGACGTATTTTCGTCCCGAGCTTCCATCGTAATGATGAAAACGGACACCCGACTGGGCAGTTATATCGTTGAAGCAAAAAGGGGACTCCTGGGCGAGAGATGTTCCTGGATAGAAACCCAGGAGGAAGAAGATTCGATAAACGATTCTTTTCATAAGGCGATCAGGTTTTTTGCGGTTTCTTTTTCGCCGCCGGGAAAAGTACATTGTTCAGAATTAACCGGTATCCTGGAGAGTTGGTGTATTGAGAGAGATCGGTATCGCTCTCTCCGACCAGATGTTTAGGATCTTCCGGGTCATGACCTCCCAGGAAAGTGAAGGTTCCTTTGTTACGCACTCCGTGGATATATTTAGCGACGCCATCGCCGGGAAATTCACCCAGCACCACTATCGTGGATTTTAATTTGCTTTTACGGAAAGCGGTTGTTTGACCCCAGAAATCGTTGATTTTACTGGTATGGTCCTGATTGAGCATGCAGGGAACGGGATCGAACTTGGCGGAGAAATCAAAAAGTTGAAAGGAATCGGCGTTGTATCGTTCGCCGGGAGTCACCGGGCTGGGTTGAGTATCGATATCAGAAAACTCGTAGATCAATGGATTGGGAATCAGCGTAAAATTCTGGAAAGCAAAAGTCTTGGTAAAATCGAGGGCGCTCTGCCATCCCGGCGTCAGCCCATCGCCGTCGAGAGCCGATTCAACGATATCCACTCCTTCCGCCGCCAGGGCGATATCGAGAGTGTCGCAAGCGGCGCACATGGCAAAGAGGAAACCGCCATTTTCCACATAATCCCGGATGGCTTTTGCGACGGCGCATTTATGTTGTTGAACTTTGGCAAAACCCGCCGCGCGAGCGGCCGCCTCGGAACGAGCGACTTGTTCCTGATACCACGCCTGGTTTTGGAAACTGCGATAGAATTTGCCGAACTGACCGGAAAAATCCTCGTGATGCAGGTGCAGCCAATCGTAACTGGGAAGCCGGCCGGCGAGAACTTCTTCATCCCAGACGGGATCGAAGGGGATCTGGGCGTAATTCAAGGCTAACAGAACGGCGTCGTCCCAAAGGTCTTTATTGGGAGGAGAGTAAACGGCCATTTTGGGGGCTTTTTCGAGAGGAATCACCTCCATATTCCCTTGTTCGATTTCCTGGTGAATGGCGCCGATCTGGGCATCGGAAACCGGAACCACGGAAACCCCCATGAGACTGGCCTGGCGAAGCGTGTCGTTGGATTCGTATATCAGGAAGGAACCGCCCCGGTAGTTCAATAACCATTCGCTTTTATAGACGCGAGGTTTTTGCAACGCCCAATACGTGACGCCGTACGCGCGCAGGTGATCGGTCTGGGTTGAATCCATAGGGATCAACAGGCCATCGCTCCAGGCGGACAATGAAAAAAGCAGCATGAAAATGGCGAAAGAATAAATGATCGATTTTTTTATAGTCATAATCTTTGAATTACAATTGGCGTTCGTGTTTTTTTATTGCGGCGAAGTAACGATCGATCCCCTGGATTGGTTTTCGATTTTCCACTCTCCAAAGCGGCCATTTTATCCAGGAAGCAGAAACGACAGCATAAAAGCCACTCCCCGTACGATCATCCACAGGGTAATTATAGTCAGTATGGAGCCGGTCAGGAGAATAAGGAAGGCGGGAGCGATCAGAAGAATCGATGTTTGTTGGGGACTCAGTTCGTGGACTTCGCGAATGGCAAAATAGAGAATCGTACAAAACAGTGCCGCAAAGAGAATCAGATTGACAAACGGGATCGGGATCAGCCAACAATAGGAGGCGACACTGGCGTAAGCGACGCTGCGATAGGTAACTTCGAATTTATCATGCCCGCCGAAAAGACGCACCAGCCCATGCAGGATTATGGCGGAAACAAATAAAAGACCGACGCCATACAACAACGAAGGAAGGATGAACAACAACGAGACGCCCAGCGTTATCGGCGCAGTCAAAAAACCGTAGAAGAGAATCGGTAAGAGAATACTGACGCCGGCAAAGAGAGTCGGTTCGAGAAAGCCGGAATCGTCGCGGCGTTCTCGAAAGAAAACCGGCAACGAAGAAGCCAATTGCTTTACTTCGTCGATGTACCGGTGGATAAAATCCA
>CAZFOX010000237.1:3024-7308 GCA_964520565.1 uncultured bacterium
CACCAGACGTTTTTGAAAAGGGGCGTATTCATTCATTTCGATCACCACGAAAGACTCCGATTTGGTGCATAGCCAACCGTCCTGGATGGAGATATGATACTGCAAACACCCACAAAAGTGAGTACCTGTGAAATTATGCCCGACCGTATTACCCAGGATTCTTTTTTCGCCGGGGAATCTTCCGCCAATCCGGTCGATTCCGTTTTACGTGAGACGGCATCCGCACCCTTGGCGGAACGTTGCCGACCCACCCGGCTGGAGGATTTTTTCGGTCAGGAAGAGATGATCGGAGAGGGAAAACCCTTGCGGCGCTCTATCGAACGGGGACGGATTCCCTCGATGATTCTCTGGGGGCCTCCGGGTACCGGCAAGACAACCCTGGCCTTTATGCTGGCGAGTCTCGCAAAAGCCCAGTTTTTAAAACTATCGGCCACCAGCAGCGGCCTCAAGGATTTACGCGATGTAATCGACCGCGCCCGTGACGCCCGGCGGCGCGAAGATATGGGAACCATTCTGTTCGTTGACGAGATTCACCGCTGGAACAAATCGCAGCAGGATGCCTTGTTGCCTCATGTGGAATCGGGATTAATCACCTTAATTTGAGCGACTACCGAGAATCCTTCCTTCGAAGTGAACGGAGCGTTGCTCTCCCGTGTGACCGTCTATACCTTAAAATCACTGGGAGCCGATCACCTGCAGAGTATTCTCCAGCGGGGGCTCGATTGGCTTCGCGAAGAAGGAAAGAACGCCGAAGCGGAACCGGATGCATTACAGGCCATTGCCACGGCATCGCACGGCGACGCCCGCGTCGCGCTCAATGCGCTGGAGAATGTGGTTGAGTTTTTCCGCGCGGAAGAAAAGACCGTCCGCTTGACGCGGGAGGGTGTCACGCAGGCGTTGCAGGATAAGCGACTCTTATACGATAAAGCCGGAGAAGAACATTACAACCTGATATCGGCGTTGCATAAAAGCATGCGGGACAGCGATCCCCAGGGAACGCTTTACTGGCTGGTGCGGATGCTGGAGGCGGGCGAAGATCCGCTCTACGTGATGCGGCGTATTATCCGGTTCGCCAGCGAAGATATCGGGCTAGCCGATCCTAATGCTCTGCTTCTGGCGATTGCGGCGCGCGATTCGTACCACTTTCTGGGATCGCCCGAAGGTGAACTGGCCATCGCCGAGGCCGCAATATATATGGCCGCCGCGCCGAAAAGCAACGCCATCTATGCGGCCTATAACAAAGCCCTAGAGACGATCAAGGAACACGGTTACCTGCCGGTTCCATTGACCATTCGCAATGCACCCACCGGATTGATGAAAAACCTGGGTTATGGACGGGGTTACAAATACGCGCACGATTACAAAGAGGCTTTCGTAATCCAGGATCATCTGCCGGAGGTATTGAAAGGGATGCGATTTTACGAACCGACCGACCGGGGGCGGGAGGCAGCGATCCGCGACCGGATGCGCCAGTGGGAAGAAATGGCACAAAAACAGGAAGAAAAGGAGCGAAAGAAGACGCCGTGAGTTCGGCATGGACGATTGGGGGACAGCATTGCATCGTCAACAATTCCACACGAACCGGGGTAATGCGGGTATTCCGGCGTAAACCGTTGCGCTATCTTTCGCTGACCGAGTTAATGCGCGAGACGAAACTCCCCGCCGAGATCGTAGTGGAATCCATTGAAGAATTAACCGCAGATGGTTTACAAATCGGGTGTCGTTCTCCGGGCGAATATTTTTTCGAACCGGACGAAGAAATTCTGCATCCCGACACAGTCGCCGCTCAACTCGCCACTCGCTGGTGGGGACGCCAACTCCTGTTTGGAGACGAACTGAGTTCGAGCATCGATATCGCCAAAGCGATTCTCGAACGGGCAATCGATCCCCACGGCGTTGTCGTGGCGGCCAACGCACAAACGCAGGGACGCGGACGGCAGGGAAACGCCTGGATTTCACCCAAGGGAAAAGATATTCTGATGACTTTTATAGTGCGTATAGGCGATTGGCCTCCGCCCCCTTCGCTCTTGTCTCTCTATACCGTAACGGCAGTCGCTCGCGTTCTGGATACAGCATACGGGATTCCCGTCTCCATCAAATGGCCAAACGATTTAATGGCCGAGGGCCGTAAGCTGGGCGGAGTATTGGTGGAACGCAATCTGCAACACAATGTGATCCTGGCCAGCCTGGGTTTGAATGTACACAGTAAACCTTCCGACTGGCCAGAGACATTGCGGAAGCAATCGGTTTCGCTTGGGATGCTAACCCAGGAAGAAATCAAACGCGATACGCTGATGGCGCAATGCGGCACAACCTGGGAAGCCCTTTGGGAAACCCTGATGGCCGACCGGGGAGAGACCGTGCGCGGGTACTGGAAATACTATTCATCCACACTCGGTAAACGGGTACATCTTCTTTACCGGGGACAACCGGTAACCGGATCAGCGCTGGATATCGACGAAGTGGGACGCCTTTTATTTCGCTGCGACGAAGGTTCAACCTTTGCTTTACTGGCGGAAGAAGTGCAACAGCTGCGTCTGGAAGAATGATCGCCGGTTTTACTTTTCCCCCGCCAGAAAAATAGATGGACGAGGCGGTTTCTCCATCCCCTCTCCGAGAAAAAATCCAGGATGAGCCGGCTGGTTATAAGCGACGTTTTGCCAGGCCACGCCAAGCCGATACATTGGATCGTGCATGATAGTATACAACCGGTTATTGGCCGGGAGGGTGGTTGTATAAATACGCAGTTCCCGGTTATCGCTCGTCCGCAGGATGAGTTCCTCCCGCCAATCGCCCAGGATATCGGCGCAGAGGCAAGGATTCGATTTACTCCCATTATTTCTTGCACAATCCGGTGGGGAAAGCAGGTCGACATCCTGGCTGTTTGCGTAATCCCACTTTCGAATATGGGTTCCATCCAGAATTTCTCGAAGCCAGTCTCCATCCCACCAGATTCCCATATTACATGAGCGAGGTTTGTTTGGAGATACGATCCGACCCTGGCAATCATAGAGGGATTCCAAACCGATTCCGGATGCCCAGCATTCATATCCCCGATAGCGGGGATCAATATCCATTGATAGTCCCCGCCCCACATCGGCGCTGGAGACTCCCCACAGAACCTGGCCGGTTCGCGCATCGCGCAGATTCGCGCCGAAAGAATGATGCGGTTTTTCATGGATGGCGAATACCTCGAGACCCGGCCGGTTGGGATCGATATCCGATAAATGCATGGCGTCTCCATGCCCCAAACCGGTCGAATAGAGTCCTTTCCCATCGTGATCGATAGCGCAGGCGCCATAAACGATCTCATCCTTGCCATCGCCGTCCACATCGCCTACGCTGAGGTTATGATTCCCTTGTCCACGATAATCGGCATTGCCGGGAGAGCCGTCGTCGCTATCGAAAGTCCAGACATGCGTCAATTTGCCTTCTCTCCAGTTCCAGGCAACCAGGACACTGCGCGTGTAATATCCCCGGCACATAACAAGGCTGGGCTTAACTCCATCCAGATAAGCAACGCAGGCAAGAAAACGATCGACCCGGTTTCCATACTCATCGCCCCAGGAGGCTACGTTGCCCCGAGGCGGAAGATAGTGGGTTGTGGAAAGCGCTGCGCCGGTCGCTCCATTAAAAATGGTGAGAAATTCCGGGCCTTCGATAATATAGCCATTTTCATTGCGATAATCCGCCGTGGCATCGCCGATGATATGGCCAGTTCCATCGATTGTTCCATCCGCCGTTTTGCAGGCTATTTCCGCTTTTCCATCGCCATCCAGATCGTAAACCATGAACTGCGTATAATGAGCGCCCTCCCGGATGTTTTTCCCAAGATGAATACGCCACAGAAACGATCCATCTAATTTGTAAGCTTCTAAAATTGGTTCACCGGTTATCCCCTTTTGCGAGTTATCGCGGCCACGCTCCGTCTGATGGAGAACGATCTCGTATTCGCCGTCCCCATCGAGATCGCCGACCGATGCGTCGTTGGGTGTATATCCGGAAGGGGTTTGCAGAGGGATGGAGATATACGGTTGTATGGGAGAATTAGCGGGAAGCGAGCAAGATGAACGGGATTCCCGATCCCTGCCATGAAGAACGGGTGTAACAAACCAGGAATTGGACAGGGACAAATCCGCCTGGGAATCTATAAAGTTCGTGGATTGTGCGATCGGCTGGCTATTGATTTTGATTGATTTCCGACCGTTCGTTGACCGATATATATCAAAAGCAATATTTTCAGGATCGGTTCCCAGCAGACGCCAACCCAGATAGACCTGATTG
>CAZFOX010000238.1:0-7300 GCA_964520565.1 uncultured bacterium
TCTCAATGCTCAAATCCGGGCAAAAATCGCCCGTTCCCAGGCTGATACAAAAAACCTGGGAACCGCTGTTGAAGCGTTTCGAATCGACCAGGGGGGGTTGTTGATCGATATCTGGGACGACGATGGAACTATCTGTCTGAATATCCTAAACGACCGATATAAGAATATTGGGAATTCCGCCAAACCCACCCGGTTAATGCGGGATGTGATGGCTCCCCTGACAACTCCGGTTTCTTATATCGCTTCGATTCCGCAAGATCCGTTTCTCAAAGAGCCCAAGAAGGTTGCTTCGGGTGAATCGTGGACGGGACAATTAGATACGTATACTTATGTCGATAACGATCCTCGTTGTTCGGACGCATGGCCTCCCGACAATCATAATATCGATGCGTATCAGCCTTCTAATTGGGGTGTTCCCGGAGCGGTGCGTCGTCTTGGCAAGGGCGAATTCGCTCTAATTGGCAGCGGTCCCGATGGGATCGTGGTACAAACCGGATTCCGGGGGATTCCCTATCAATCCTCGAATGGCTTGACCAGTGCGGGCGATGTAACCTTCCGTTCCGGCGGTGGATTCGACGGCGGATGAGATCAGAGACGATCCTGTGACGGTACGAGCCGGATCATCGTCATTTCCGGTGGGCAGAAAAGGCGGAGGGGCGGTATTCCCGCGAAATGTTCGCAACCGATCCCTGCCGAAACGTTGAAATGCGTGTTGCCGACTTGATGGAATCCGCGCCCCCATTCGAGGGGGATCGGACAAAGAACCGTTAATGGCCCGTAACCCGGAATGCGGATCTGGCCGCCGTGCGTATGTCCCGCCAGGCATAGATCGATAGGCAGATCGTTGATGGTAAGAAGAAAGGGCGGTTTGTGCCCCATCAGGATGGTGAAATCATCCGGGGAAGTTTCTTCGAGCCAGGATATTACCCGGTTTTTGTTTACTGCGCGAGATTCCTCGACACCCAGACCCAGGATCTGAATTCTCGTTTTTTCAAACGGGATGGTCATGTTTTGCGAATTCAGCACTTTCATATTTCCCACCCCATTCGCTTCCTGTTCTGGACTATAGGCATCGGTATTACCGATGACCGTCCACATACCCAATGGAGGAGAAAGCGTTTCGAATAACGCGGCTATTTTAGAAAATTCGTTATCCCAGGTGGCTGCGGAAGCTGGTTGTAGAAGGTCGCCGGTATGAAGAATTAAATCGGGATTCAACTCGCGAATTTTTTCAAATACTTTTCTTTCATAGTCTCCCACACTATCCGATTGAATGTCGCTGATATGGAGAAGGTTTAAGGGACGATTGATTTTGGCAGTGGGGAACTCGACAGTACGCACCTGCAAGCAATAGGGTTCGACGTGAGTTGCGTAATATCGAACGCTTAGGATCGATACGGCGAGAAGTATATAACCGATCGAAATATTAACCACTTTCCGGGTACCGATTCTTTTCCATGCGACCATGAAACTCAGAAATCCAGAAGCAAAAAAGAAGCCGGGAACAAGCAGAGTATTGTAGTGATAAACAGGTCCCACCGTCCGGAGAAAGAAATGGTGTCCCGACAACATTCTCGATAACAGCAGATAATTTCCTATTGCAAATAGAATAATGGGTACCAATAAAAAGACCTTTACCAGGCGAGAATATCCATTTGATGTCAGCCGATTCGGTTTATTTTCCGACGATGCAGGAGTAGCGGAATGTGCCATCATGTTGAATAGGTTTCCTTATCGGATTTGTAAGACCAATATTGAAGCATCGTTCGGTCTATAGAACAAGCAATTCTGTCTATCTATCTTCCCATGCTTTTTGGAGAAAAATTTGATACATTCCGGGAACCGGCGGGATAGGAATCCCGTATAAGAAAACGAACGGGCTAAATAAGGGAGACACAGGTGATTCAAGAGTGGATCGAGCAGTGCCGGAAGGGCCAGGCGCGGGCGTACGCCCAGGTCGTACAGGCTATGCAGGCGAAAATCCTGGGATTTTTGTACCGCATGACCCGGAACCGCGAACTGGCCGAGGATTTAGGGCAGGAGGTTTTTCTCCGCGCCTATCGGCAGTTGGCCAACTACGATCCCAAGAAAGCCGCCTTCTCGACGTGGCTGTTTACGATAGCCCGTAACCTGTGTCTCGATGAATGGAGACGTCAGCGGCCCGCTCGGGTCACGCTAGAGGAGGCGGCTTTTATCGAAGCGCCTCCCGAGACGAATCCCCATCGAGCCGCTCTGGAAGGCGAATTGGAATGGCAAATCGCTCAGGCCGTCAGCAGTCTGGAATCCGAATTCCGGGAAGTCTTCATCCTACACGAGTACGAGAATTTATCGCTGGATGAAGTAGCTGCGATCACCGGCGCACCGGTGGGAACGATTAAATCCCGGTTGCATAGAGCGCGGTTGGCGTTGCAGAAAAAACTGGCGCCGGTTTTATGCAAATAAAGAATGAAGCATGGATATATTGCCATAAAGAGGAAAACGCCATGAACGAACTCTGCCGACGTTATCAGGAATCATACGGCGAATCGACCCTGCCGGAGGAGCTCATCCGGCATGGAGAGTCGTGTGAGGAATGCCGGGAATTTGCGAATCGTCAACAGATGCTTCAACAGGCGATGCCAGCCTGGCGAACGCCGGAATTTTCTTCCGATTTCACTTTATCGGTTATGTCGAAATTGGTGGAAAACGAGTCCCGGCGGCGTACGTTCGGCGATCTTCTGAGAGAACTGATGCAGATTCGGGTGACGGTTCCTCTGCCGGTCGGCGCGTTGGCCGGTATCCTGCTTCTCGTATCGTTATGGCTGAATTTTGCATTCTGGCCGCAAAGCCAGAGCGAGTTACTGAATCGGTCCACATCGGTTGCCGAAGGGAACAATCAACAGCACTTTGCGATGAATCCCTCGGGCAGCGGTACGCCAGCCGCCATTCCGTTTTCGAATGGAACCGTGACGGGTGGATGGAACGGGCCTTTGATTGTTCCGCGCGAGTATCTGGGAGCAGGCGCGTTTCTTCTGGTTCCGATTCTCGATCCCAATCTTCCGTTGGGAAGGCATTCAAAAGAAAAGCCACAAGCCGATGCGAATCGGGGAATCTGAGGTGAAGGCAGTGAAGAGTGACGAGTGAACTCTGCCAATTCTTTCAAGGTTCCCAAAGTAGTCTGTGAGGAAAAATTGCAGAAATGCCTAGACAGAATCTCAATCGAACTGGAGAAAGAACCATGAAAAAAGTCATTCAATACACCACAATTTTACTATTGGCCATCTTATGTTGTTCGTTCGTATGGGCGGCGGACGATGCGGCGCTGCGCGCCAAAGTCGACGCTTTCTATAAGGAATACAACCAGGCCGTGGAATCGAAAAACCTCGAAGCTCTCATGAACTTTTTTTCATCAGATTTCAACATCATGGGCGCTATGGGAGGGGGAAAAGACCAAATCCGTACCGCCATGGAAGGTTTCTTCAAGCAACACGAGCAGTTGCGGAATACGCTCCGGGTCGATTCGGTTACATCCGTCGATGCCAACATCAGGGTCATCGGCGAAGCGAATCTGGAATCGAAAAAGAGCGGAGAGACTCAATGGAACACGGTAATCAAGAGCGGTTTTATCGATATCTTCAAAGAAGAAAACGGTTCTCTGAAACTGACCGCCAGCGGTCAGGTCGATTTGGATCGTATGAAAAACATTCAGGGAGCGACCTATACGAATAAAACCATCGGTTACTCGTTTTCTGCTCCCCAGGGATGGTCGCTGCTGCCGTTCAATATCACCCATATCCAGGACGGTGTCATGATGTTGACGCCGGACAATCATTCTCCCGGATATTTCGGACACGTCCAGATTCCGTACAACGTCGGCGTCAAGCAGGCAATTGAAGGCGACGATGCTGTCATGAAGAAACTCATGAAGACCTTCAAGATTGAGAAGTCCGCACCGATCGTTGTAAAAGGTCTGGAAGGATACGAAAGTTTGACACGGTATACGGCTGAGAAAGGCGATGAGGTTACCCGTCATCGCATCTACCTTTCCGGGGGTGGACTGCTTTATGTATTCATCATGGAAGCACCCTCGAAACACTGGGATGAGGTAAAGGATTCACTCACGCAAATTGTTAACACATTTGAACTCACGGCGGAGGCCAAGAAATCGGGCGCAGTCCGGCAACGGGAAAAAACCGCATCCGGTGAAATTATGGATCGCATTTATAGCAGTAAGGAATTGGGTTGCCAGATTGCGGCTCCCAAGGATTGGACGATTGAATCCACCCCGCTCGGAAATTTCCAGGTTTCCATCAGTATTAAGCCACCCCAAGGGAACAGCCTGGTACGCCTGATCGCGGTTGATGCCAAAGGGACAGTGGAAGCAAAAGACGTATTCGAACAGGAAATGAACGGGATTAAAGCCATCACGGAGGATTTCACCGTCAATGAGGAAGCGAAGGATATCGAATTGGCGGGCGTTACAGGCCGGACGGCGATCTTTACCTTTACTCTGGAAGGATTGGGAACCGTTCAACGGAAATCCGTCATGCTGGTGAAGAACGGCGTTCTCTACATGATACTGTGCGATGCCATTCCCCCGGAAAAGATGGGTGAAATGGCGGCGAGTTTCGACGCGATCATTAAGTCGTTCACGTTGAATTAAGGACGAAGCGATGGATGGATTGCATTTCATGAATCCATCCATCGTTGCTTCTCTCTTCTACTCCAAGGGATGACTGGGCCGAGAGAATTCGATGAATACAATCCCTCACCCTAGCCCTCTCCCGGAGGGCGAGGGAATCGGAGAATCGAAATTAACGGGCAGGTCAAGAATGAGTGCGGCTATCGTTTTTGAGAATATCACCAAGCGATTTCGAAAAACCACGGCGCTGGATCGCGTCTCTTTCGAAATTCCACCCGGTCAGATTTTCGGTCTTCTCGGCCCCAATGGAGCCGGGAAGACCACTTTAATGAGAATCCTGGTGGGAATCCTCGGTCCGGATGAAGGAACCATCCGCCTGTCCGGCGATTCCACCCGGCGAATTAAGGAACGGATCGGGTATCTTCCTGAAGAGCGGGGATTGTATCCGAAAATGAAGGTGATTCACCTTCTTCGATATTTCGCCGCTTTGAAGGGATTACCGAAAAGCGATTTTCAACAACGATTCGGGGAAGCGATGGAAAAAGTGGGGCTTTCCGGCCAGGAGAACAAGAAGGTCGAAGAACTCTCCAAGGGGAACCAGCAGCGCGTTCAATTGCTAATGACGCTCATGCATAAACCTGATTTTCTGGTGCTGGACGAACCCTTCTCGGGGCTCGATCCCATCGGCGCGCAGAAAATGAAAGACATCCTTCGCGAGGAAGTCCATCGCGGGGCTACTGTGGTTATTTCGACGCATCGGATGGAAGACGCCGAAGAACTTTGCCAGGAGATCGCCCTGATTCATCGCGGGCATGTGGTTCGCGCCGGGCCTCTCGACCGGATCCGAAAAGAGGAAGGCCGAGACGAACTGGTGGTGCAGTATGAGGACGACCCCAGCCCGGCGCAGACGATCCCCGGGGTTCAATGGCTTGACGGCGGGGACGGTACGTTGCGACTGCGAATCGAAAATGGAATTGCGGCGCCGGAAATCATCCGCGAACTGACACAGCGAATCCGCGTCCTGGGTGTTCAGCGTCACGAACCCACCTTGCACGATATCTTCATCGAACTGGTCAACCGGGAGGAGAACGCCTCATGATTTTCTCGATCCACAAATCCCTGAATGTTGCCCGGCAGGAAGTCTGGACCATTGTCGCCACCAAAGGCTTTCTGTTGATGCTGTTCGTCCCCCTGCTGATGTTATTCGTTGTCTCCAGCCTGATGCCCCTGGCGCAACGATTGATGGAGAAATCCAAAACCAACCGGACGGTTTCCGTGCGGATCGGCGTGGTCGGAGCCGATTCCACCCTGATCGAAGAATGGCGAAGCCGATTGCAGGAAAAGAAATTATCCAACGGTGTGCCGCTTTTTGAATTGCGATCGTTATCCGTCATTGGAACCGCGGAGGACGTTTTACTGAAAGCGGCTCAAAAACAGGTTCGTGAAGGGAAACTGGACGCCGTTGTGAACATCATGGGCGACCTTTCCACGCAGGGGAGGTGCGAGTTCTATTCCATGCGTGGATTCAATCTCGAATTACCGCGCGATCTTTCCTGGTCGTTAACACAAATCACGCGGGATGAACGTTTGAAAGACGCGGGATTCGATCCTTCCCAGGTATCCGCCCTGACGCGGGGGATCGACTGGAACGAATACGAAATTGCGCCGGAAACACAGTCCGGCGAAGACGGCGGGCAGAAGCGAAGGGCTAGTTTTGAGAAATTATTCGCGCCGGCGATCGTGGCGGTTATGGTTATGTTTTTTCTGGTATTCACCACCAGCCAGCGTATGCTGCGGGGGATTGTGGAAGAAAAAACGTCGCGCGTGGTGGAAATTCTTCTTTCGTCCGTATCTCCCAACGAACTGTTGGCGGGTAAAGTATTGGGTTTTTTTGTCATTGGAATGATTCAGTTTTTCGTATGGCTGGGGGTCGGCATTAGCGTCATGGTCGTCAAAGACATACCTGTGACTGAATTTGTTCCGCCTATCTATTTTCTCGAATTTTTCATTTTCCTTGCCACCGGATACCTGTTTTACGCCGCTTTATTTGCCGCCATAGGTGCCATGGTTGGCGACGAAACCGAATCGCAGGGGCTGCAGGGTATCGTGACAATATTCATTGTTCTGCCGCTGATGCTGAATATTGTTTTTATCACCCAACCCATGTGGTGGCCGGTACGCGTTTTAAGTTTTATCCCGCTACTTTCACCGACCGTGATGGCGATTCGGATGGTAGTGACACAGATTCCCTGGTGGGAGATTGGAGCCGTCGCTCTTACCTCGGTGTTCTTCTCGGCGGTGGCGACGATTCTGGCGGCGCGGATATTCCGGGTCGGGATTCTGTTGACAGGAAAACGGCCGTCACCCCGCGAACTGTGGCGGTGGTGTTTCTATCAGGAAGAAAGCGGCGTTGTCGAGAGGTAAATGTCAGCGAGGTACGATTATGAAATCGATTGCCAAATTCCCTTTCGCCGGTTTGATTGTGAGCGTTTTCCTATATTCTTTCATCGGATATCCGGTTCACGCTCAAATCCTGCCTATAACCGATAAATCCATCATTCTCGAAACCGAAGACGGAATGATCGTATCGGGCCGGATCGAAAACAGTGAAGAGGGTATGGCCACGGTGCATTCGCCTTATGGAATGCTATCCATTCCTCTCACAAAAATTCTGCGAGT
>CAZFOX010000239.1:0-7298 GCA_964520565.1 uncultured bacterium
AGTGTTTCCGTTCGAGGCATGCTTCGATACGCGCTTTGAGTAAGGTATTGTTAAAGGGTTTAACCAGATAATCATCGGCTCCAAGCCGAATACAGGCGGCGATGTCTTCTGTATCGTCTATTCCGGAAATCACAATAACGGGTATGCGTTCTAGTAAGCCCTCCTGTTTGAGTTCTTTAAGAACGTCTATCCCGTTTAAACCCGGCATGATCATATCCAGGAGAATCAAATCCGGCAGTTGTTTCCGGCAGGACGCGATGGCTTCCAATCCATTATCGACGACCACAGAAGTATGACCCAACATGGCAATGATCTTGCACAACAATAATTGGTTAATCGGAGAATCTTCGGCTATCAAGATATTTGATTGTTTCGGCGTGGAGAGAAGCGGTATGGTTTTCTTCATTGCATATCCTGAAATGCCAGAAATAAATTATTTCGATCGAAATATCATTTTACACCGATTTGAATCTGAAAGACTTTTCGCAAGCAGTTAGCCGGATGAAGAGATTCTCTCCCCAAGATGGACGGGATTAAGGGTGAGGTTGATAGGAATGACCTACCCTCTCTTTATTCCCCCCAACTTGGGGAAGACACTAAAAGAAATTGCCGGAGTGTCTTATGAAAAGGTGATCGTTTCTTCATTTGGCTAAGTCGTTATGAATTCTCCATCGTGTTTCTCACTTCTGTATCATACTTGTTCGATCTGAAAAAAAAACTCTCCCCCAAAATTACCACGATTGTTTGCCTGTGATGTGGTAGTGGGCCAGTTGGGCGGCTCCCATCAGGGAGGAATTGGATTGAAGAACGTATTCGTAATCGCCCATCCATTGTTTTTTACAACGAATGGAAATTTCGGAGAGTCCTCCACCGGTCAGATGGATACGAGGAGCAAGCGTAATATGGCGAGCCATTTCCTGAAGGTGACGTGCCATGTAACGATTATTATCCCGAATCAGAGCCAATAGGAGATGTTCCCGAGTTGTTTCCAGAGTCAATCGGTGAAATGCGGCACGGCGGTCTTCCGTACTATAACGGTCTCCAGCCAGAAATACGTCGTAATCGGGAATATCCCACAACAGGCCGCTTTGGAAGTAGTCTTCAATGACTTCAGGAACGTATCGGTTGTAAAAGACGTCAACTTCCATCTCACGGCAGAAATTTCTATGAAACCATTCCAGTGCTTTACCTCCCGTGTTCAGGACATACAACGTCGACCAAAGACCCGGGATAACATGGCATCGAATATTGTAGTTGCGTCCGGGAATGGCATGAGACAGGCCGATGGAAATAATTTCACAGGTTCCGCAGATGTCGAGGATGGCGCCCTCCCGAGTAACGCCTCCGTTGAGTGCGGCACACATCGCATCGTTCCCCCCCATCAGAATGGGAGTGTGCCTGGGGAGGCCCGTTTCTTCCGCCCAAATAGGTAGTAAATGGCCTACCGGTTCCCAACTGGAAATAATAGGTGGCAATTTTTCCAGAGGAATGTCCAGTCTTTCGGCTATCTCCGCATTCCAGGTTCCATCGTTGACGGTCGTGTTATAAAGCGCGGTTAGTGAAGCTGTAGATGGATCCATCCCCCAATTACCGGTCAATCGTTTACAAAAAAATGTATTGGTATGACCAAAATAAGCGGCATTATCAAAAATGTCGGGATGATGGTCTTTCCACCAAAGCAGGGTTGAGGCCGTACAACCTCCAGAGGCTGGAAGGTTGCTGGTAGAGCGGAGTAACGTTTCCTCGCCGATCAGATCGCGGATGGTTTGTGCCTGTTTTTTGCTGCGCCCATCCAGAAAAAGAACGGCGGGTGTTAACGCTTCACCATTGGCGCCCAATGCGGTTGCACCCGGTGTGGAAACAGAAAAACCAACTGCTTCCACTTCATGCAGGCGAGATTTGATTCGGTGACAACAAGCAAGGAAGGCATTCCACCAGAGAGCGGTATCGATATCGCGTTGTTCTCCCTGCCGGATATTAATAGAGTATGGTTGTTCTGTTTCGACGATAATTTCCTGAGCATCGCGGATGATGGCAATTTTCATACAGGTGGTTCCCACATCGACGGCAAGTACGGTGGACACGTTATTTCCTCATTATTTGATTAGAGTAATTGAAATTCGACGAGTGCCTGGCGAACCGTTTCCCGGTCTGCTCCTTCAAGGCGTTTCAAGGGATGGCGGGGATAACCACCTGCCAGTCCCGCTATGTCCATGGCGGCTTTAACACCAGGGACGCCATAGGTTCCACTGATACGCTTATTTGCCGATTCCATACGATCGTGCAATTCCTGCCCCTGGGTTGAACCTCCTTCTATCCCCAGTTTCCAAAGCTGAAAGGCTTTTTGAGGGACAATGTTACCCAGACTTACGATGCCACCACGGAGCCCTCGGATCAAAGTAGGATACATGAAATTGGCCGAACCGGCCATGACGCAAAAATCGGGTCTGTTCAGGGGAATAAAATTCTCAATACCGCTGGAGGCGCTGTCTTTCAGTCCGACAATATTGGAGTGAGTGGATAATTGTTCAACCGTGTGATAATCCAGAGTGACACCGGTGAAACCCGGCGCATTATAAAGCAGAACGGGAATATCGACCGAATCGGCGCAGGCCGTAAAATAATCGACCAATACGGAATGGGTCATCTGCTTGCGAAAATACGAAGGAGTCAACAATGTGGCGAAATCGCTTCCCGCGTCTTTCGCAAAGTTCATGAATTCGACAGTTAGTTCGGTGCTATCGTAAATGCAACCGGCCATAACAATCTGACCCGTGGCTTTATGTGCAAGAATGGTTTCTAAAATACGTCTCTTTTCCGATTCACGAAGGCAACGATTTTCTCCGTTGCTTCCCAGCGCCAGATACCCTTTAATTTCGGATTGGGCGTATACCCGCATATTCGCGATCAGGGCTTCATAATCGACACTCATGTCGCGGTTGAAGGGGGTTGTGATAGGTAAAAAAACACCGGTCAGTTTTTTACGATCGAACATAATGGCCACTCCGCGCAATAATACAGCATTTAACAAAACATTGTATTCTTGGGCTGTGAATAAGAATAGATCGCACCTGTGACAGGAGCGTCATTCCGATAAAGAGCATTCAGAACAGGTAGTCTATTGGGTGAAATTAGGGCTCTTCCCCTCATCCAATAATCCGCTATGGTGAGTTGAATTCAATATTCAGTTTTTATTTTGATTCCCTTTTTTGATTTCCATATATGAAGCCTTCACATCTAAATCTCCATTTATTGAGAGGTTTGTGGTCATTATCGTGGCCAACGGTAATTTATTCGCTACTGGAGAGTATGGTCGGCATAGTCGATATCTATCTGGCTAGTTTTCTGGGAGAGGATGCGGTTGCAGCAATTGGATTCTCTCGTCAGATTTTTCTGGTTTTGATGATTGGCACTTTGTCAATTACAACGGGAACGATCGCGATGATCTCGCAATCCTATGGTGCGCGATGTTATGATTCCGCTTCTTCGATAGCCTCCCATTCATTGGTTCTCTCCATTATTTCTGGGCTTTTCCTGGGAATCGTTGGAGTATGGTGCTCTCGTTATTTATTGATTGTGTTGGGCGCGAAAGAGGTTGTACTGTCCAATGGCGTTGAATACTTGCAAGTTTTGATGGGTGGCGTTGTCTTTCTGATGATTAATTTCTCCACCAATGGAATATTTCGTGCCCAGGGAGATACCGTAACGCCTCTGAAAATTGCTTCTCTGGTGAATGGTTTCAACATTATTTTTAGCTATGCCCTGATTTTCGGGATTGGACCGTTGCCGGCATTCGGTGTAATGGGAGTGGCCTTGGGTACAATCCTGGCACGTGCCGTCGGCGCGGTCTGGGGCATTTATCTACTGACAAGGCGGGAAAGATCGGTACGAATCCGAATGCGTGATGCACGGGATATTTCCTTATACCACAGTATTTTGAAGATCGGACTCCCATCGGGTTTTGCCGGTTTTTTCCGGAATGGGGCGAGAATTTTATTTTTCCGATTTGTGGCAATGACCTCTCTGGGAACGATTTCTGTGGCGGTAGCTTCTATCGGCTTTCAACTGCGTATGCTGTCTATTATGCCCGCCCTGGCATTTCAAGTCGCAACGGCGACTTTGGTCGGACAATCGATTGGCGCTCAAAAAATCGATCGGGCGGAAGCCTATGGATGGACGGCAATCTATTTTTGCAGCGGCGTTCTCGCTTTGGCAAGCATGGGCTTGATTTTCTTCCCGCGATGGATCATGGGATTGTTTACCGAATCCCCAGAAGCAATCGAAATGGGAAGATGGGTTCTCTATTTGATTGCGCTAGAGCAATTTTGCAGCAGTATGTCGATTATTGTGAGCGGTGCGTTGAATGGCGCTGGAGATACTCGACCCGCCATGAATTACACAATCGTTTCTCAATGGATATTGATGTTGCCCGCAGCCTATCTACTAGCCTTTTATACATCATGGGATGTCTTGGGTGCGTGGCTGGCTTGGGGATTGGCTCCTATTGTTCAATTTTTTCTGATACTTCGACGATTCATACAGGGAAACTGGAAAAGACTGCGGATACCCTGCGCAATCACGGATTTTGAAGATCAGTAATTCTCATGATCTGCATTTGGATGAAATAATTGGTATTCCATATTGACTGTTTGTTTTCATTGATTCGGTAACTGGTCATAATCGTGGAAAGAGAGGGGACTGGTAGAGATTGGGCAAATCGGTCCGGATCGGAGTGGGTGATATTGAAAATGGGTCTTTGTTTCCCATCCGATTCGAGTGTGATGCTGAAAGAACGGCATGTCATCGTATAAAAATCGATCAGCAGGATGGCTGTCAGGTCGGATGGCATCAGTTGGGGATTCCCGGAAAGGGTTCGAAAATACAAGAGAAGATGGTTATCGATATTTTGAGGCGAAAAGAGATATATCAACGAATGATTGTCTTGTAACTGTGTTTTAATATTGCTGAAATTGGAAGGACATCCAATCTTGGACAATGGAGGGTACCATAACAGGGGAAGATAATGCCAATCAACAATTAGGTGAGGAAGGATGAACGAAGATATATTCGTCTCGACCTGGGTCGCATCAACTAACAATGCGAAGGGATAATGAACCGGTAGTTGGGAATTGAGACGACGAAGTATGGAACGATCCGGAGTTTGGAGTGTGGGGAGTGTATCGAATAGATGGGTATCTGTTTCCTGAATGACGATTTTTCCTTTCATTTCATTATTTTGGATTGTACATTTCCAGTCGATCGTGGCATGACTTTTGAAATATAAAACGGGATTCTCACGATAAATGGGATTGAGGGAAGAAAAGGCGTACATACTCTCCATATCTTTTTTTAACGAATCGTTCATCTCTCCAATCAGCATACGCTGGCTGCGTATCTCCAGATTTCCATTCCACCGGTTGACTTGGTTAGAGATTTTTTCATATTCTTTGAGAATGTGTATAGGAGATAGAGTGGTTCGTTCCACTCCGGCATGCGTCTGCCATGCCAAAAAGATCGGGAGCCAAAAACAGATTCCAAAAATACAGTACCTCATTCACGAACCTCGTAAACGGGATGGGATTAATACAAAAAGAGAAGACCCGGTTCCACTCGAGTTGTTTCCATACTACCCATTTATCTAGAAATTGATAACCGGTCTAATCCGTTCTTTTAAAATGCGCTTCCTTTTAAACGAATCCGGTCTAAAATGGAAACGGTCTGAAACGGAATAACCGGATCGGTATAAACGAATAATAGTATGCTTATTTTCCTTTTATGCAATCAGATTACCATTCATTTTCTATACGGGATGGCATGGTAGAATGGATCACTTATCTTCTCATCCGGTTGATAGGATGAAACCGGTCGTTGCCGGGCAATTCTACCCCAGCGATCCGGCGGAGCTGTCTCGGGATATCCGACGATATCTTGAAGAAGCGGATATTGAACCGGCTCAAAAACCTGTTTTGGCCATTTTATCCCCCCATGCGGGATATGTCTTTTCCGGTTCTGTAGCAGGAATATCGTTTCGGCATGTTCAAAATCAGAATCCAGATACCGTTTTCTTGATTGCTTTGTCACATCGCTATCCTTTAGAGGGAGGATGTGTTTTTGCCGGGAAATCGTTTGAGACACCTCTGGGTCAACTTCCGGTGGATTCGGAATTGATCCATGAATTACTTGAAAAAGGAAGACCTGTTTATGCGGATGCCACTCCATACCTAACCGAACATTCGGTGGAAGTTAATCTTCCCTTTATTCAAACCGTTTTTCCCCAGGCAAAAATTGGTACCATGTTGGTGAGCCGTACCGATCCGGTATTATGCCGGCAATTGGGTAAAATCATCGCCGAGACGTTACGGCAATTATCATCCAAAAAGGTGCTGATCGTCGTTTCTTCCGACATGAGTCATTTCCCTTCCTACGATGTGGCTAATCGAATCGACCGGGAAATGTTGCAAAGTCTGGAATCGTTGGATCCGATCCGAATATATAACGATCTCGAACGCCTTGGCAACGATTCCTCAAAAAACGTTCATTGTGTGATGTGCGGCGGTTGCGCCATGCTGGTGGCTGTAGAGGTCGCACGGGAAATGGGAGCGACGGAAGCGAAAACTCTTTGTTACCGGAATAGCGGGGACACCTCGTATGGAGAAAGCCATCGGGTAGTGGGATACGGTTCCCTGGCAATTTATGGCGATTCGAAGAAGACGAACAATCCTGGATCAGGAAACGAGATCGATGTGGACGCGATTGAATTTTCCGATGCAGAGAAAAAAGCGTTACTGAATGTAGCCCGTTGTAGTATTCATGCCGTATTAAACAAGCAAAATTACGAACCCGTTACGAATCTCCCGCATTTGAAAGTGAAGGCGGGAGTTTTTGTCACACTCAAAAACCGCGGACAACTGCGCGGTTGTTTGGGACGGTTCGACCCCGCCGATTTACCGTTATATCGCCTTGTGGCCGTGATGGCCGCCCAATCGGCCACGCACGACATTCGGTTTAGGCCTCTGTCTTTGGATGAATTGCCGGCGATCGATATACAAATCTCGGTACTTACTCCCTCCGAGAGGATAACGGATATCCGGGAAATAATAATAGGGAAACACGGTTTACAAATTCAAGGGCGCAATGCGTTTGGAATTGTACGATCGGGCACTCTCCTGCCGCAGGTCGCGACGGAACAAAAATGGGATGTGGAAGCGTTTCTGGAAGCCACCTGTGTCAAAGCCGGATTGGATTCTGGCAGTTGGAAGGATCCTCAAACAGAAATTTGGAAATATAGCGCAATTGTC
>CAZFOX010000240.1:0-7289 GCA_964520565.1 uncultured bacterium
GCCAGGAATAGGCGTTCACGTTGGGGAACGCCATCCATGTCAAAATGCCGGAGATCTGTGTTAATAAAAAGCGGTTCCGACAAGGGGAACCGCAGAAAAAGTTCTTAATTCTATTCATACGATTTTAATAGAGTCTTCAATACAGAAGAATAGGTGATGCTATTACATAAATCCCCATAAAGCATTATCGAAAATCTTCTGATTCATGAATCGAAGGCGCCGACATAATATTTTGGCTATATTGAGAACCAGGGGATAGCCAATGGTGGGTTCGGTTTCACAAATTTTTCGCCAGACACTCGCTTTCCATGATAGAAGCATTACGTTCGTTTCGGCGATCACCGTTGCAGCCCGGGGACCTTCCTCGATAAAAGCCATTTCTCCAATTACCTCTCCTGGATTCAAAGATATTATATTGAATCCAGCGTCCTCATTAGCCATCGCCAATTGAACGCTGACTTTCCCTTCCACCAACAAATAAATTTCATCCCCTTCGGTCATTTCAACAAAGATCACTTCCTCCGCCGGGAAAATGCGTTCTTCACAAGTATCCACAAAATACTGCAATACATTCTCCGGAAAATGTTGAAAAAGAGGCGCTTGCTTTAAAATTTCCATTTTATCGATCATGATCGGCTCCTATATTATCTTTCAAAGATGGCTTCTTACCCAATGGATTACACAATGAAAAACAATTCTGTATTACCCTCCCGATTCTGAGATAGTATATTCCCGTTCTATCTGAAACTCTCTGGCAAATTGGGGGTCGTTGGTTAATCGCAACACTTTAAACTGACCATCCAACCTACCCTTTTCTACCATCCGCTTGCGGTATGCATCGAATTGACCGGCTTTGACGATTCGCAGCGTAGGAGGATCAAGCCGGAAGGAATCTCGTTTACTCGCGTATTCGATGTTCATTCGCCGTAATACTCCATCAAGCCGATCGGTGCATGCTTGAAGAATACCGTCCGGGAAATTGTCATGTAATTCGAGTAAAAAAGAATACCGGGGACGCTCTCCAACAATTTCCCCGACAGCAGCGATGAATTCATATTGATTTTGTAAAGGAGTCAAGACTTCGGTGATTGCCGCAATGACCTGTGATTCATAGAGTTTCTCTCCCGTAAACGATACGACGCCTTTTCCTTTTTGGATGAATCGAATCACAGGAGTATTCTCGAAGAAATCGACAACCTCAACAATATCATTCATATCATATCGATACAAACCGGCTTGCGTGGTGGCATATATATAATATTGTTTACCGGTTTCAAGCGCTTCAACGTTCAACAATTCGGATGCTTCCGGCTTGCGTTCCACATCCGCAGGGAAGAATTCAAAAACATTCGTATCGATCGCGAGAACGCCGCCATCTCCTTCATCCCAGATGGGAACCGAACCACGATTCTCACTCGATAAATAGCCTAAATCGCGAACCGGTATATGCGAAGGGAAAAAAGTCTCGAAGCGTTTTAGGTACATTCCCACGGTTCCTCCTTTCCAACATGCGATTCCTGAAAAGCGGGGCCAGATAGCGGAAGGGATCAATACTCCATTGTTTTTCTTTGCCACATCCTCCAATTCCTTCGCTCGATGAGGATTGGGGCGTAACGTAGGAGCCAGAATCGCAATCATGGGATCCGAAAGGGAGAAACGAGGATTGATCTTTCCGTCATGGATATCGCGAATGATTTCCATCGAGAATTCTTTCAAACGTTGCGCCAATAATAGAATTGTGCTGGGATTGCAGGTGACAATCAGAGATACCGATTGTTCGGCGGCAATGCGCATCAACAAATAATACTTAGCGGTATAATCTTTTATTTCGAACACTTCATAGGGGCAGGAATACAAATTTTTCATAGCCGCCGGCATATTGCGATAAGCATGTCCCGATTCTGCACCGCAAGGGATTCCACAGGGCGCGTGAGTTTCCACTTCCGGACTGACAACCGTTACGATTTTCCCATCGAAAATCCCTGGATGGTCTCGGTATAGGCTATAAAGCCAAAGGCGCATCAACCTGGATTTGGCGCTACGGCTTTCATGTGTGACAGGAATAAATTTTTGCGATCCGGTGGTACCGCTTGTCGTGGCAAAAAAAATGGGGGGATCTACAGTGAGTTGCCGGTTTTTCCCCTCCAATTCATTCTGGATATACGGGAAAAGAGCATCATAGTCAAAAATGGGTAGAACGGATTGATAGTCCTTGAAAGAGTGAACTTGTTCCAGTCTAAAATCGTTTCCAAATCGAGTATATCGATTCTTCTCAACAATTTTCATCAATAAATCAGTCTGGATTTTTTGAGGCTGACAGCAATGACGGCGAAATGCATGCATAAGACCGGGTCCGGCCGCCGATAGAATCAATGGAATAATTACAGCCATTTTTAATTCACTCCTTCTTCGTTTAATTATTCCCTATGGTTTCTTTTTGGACCGTATAACATTGCAGGATTCTTTCATCCATATCAATACCCAAACCATCTCCCGAAGGAAGAGGAGGTGGATGACCTCCATAACCGAATTGCAGCATAGGACGTGCTGGATCTTCTTTTAGTAAATAGGTTCCAAAACAACCTTCTCCATAGGCAACCTGCTGCACGGCTGTCACTAAAATTAAATGAGCGGCAGAGAGCAAGGAAGATTCGCCGACCTGGCAACCGATTTGAACTTGGAGACCCGACTGAAGTGCTTTTTCACAAAGGCGAAGAGAGGCCAGCAATCCTCCACATTTTGACAAACGAACGTTCACAGCCGTACAGGCATGCCATTCGATTATTTTTTCCAAAGATTTCTCGTCAATCAGACTTTCATCCACCATGATTTGGGCCTGGGTTTGTTTTATTAATTCAGATAAACCAGATAGATCGTTGGAAACCAAAGGTTGTTCAAACGATTGAATCCCATACTGCTTCAAACGAGGGATAATTACGATCGCCTGTTCCAAAGACCAACCCATATTTACATCTGCCCGGATATCGCAACGGGAACCCAATAATCTTCTTGCAACGCGAACAGTGCTTTCATCTCTCTTTCCGGTCAATTTCAGTTTGATCTGATGGAAACCCAATAAGCGAATTTTCAATAATGTCAAATAAAAATGCATCCTTCTACTGGAAGATACAACCGGGCTGTATCGGAATAGAGGAGGTAATGTATTATGAGAGTTAAGACGAATGGGAGAATGAAATTCTTTTCCGAATGCATCCAAGAGAGAGAGCTCGGCTGCACACCAGGCCGCCGATTGTGGAACGGATGGAGACAAGCAATCCACTGGCGCTTTTCCATTGCATCCTGATAAAAAAGTAATTACTTCTTCCATGGAAGAGAAATTGATTCCGACAATCTGCGGAAGGATTTTTTTCTGCAACAATAAAAAAGAATCCTCGCAGGTTTCTCCACTCACATAGAGTCGAGGCAACGATTCCCCATAGCCAATCCTGGAAGAATCCAGATAGCATTTCACGAACAGACTCGAAGAGGTATCGCGTTCTGCCGCCGCATGGGAGAAAGGATGACGAAAAGGCAATTCAACCCGGAAGATATCAAATCGGATGGGTTTAGCCACGATCCGGCTTCACTCCTTCCAAACGAGACAGCCACCAAAAAAGATCGGCAAAATATTGATCCTTATGGTTACTATATTCGATCATGTGTTTTGCCTGAGGATATTCGATCCATGCTTTTACGGTAGAACTTACATGGGAGTAAAAATGTTTTATCCGGCGATTGTCGCAAATATCATCCCGCCCGGCGGATACCAGAAAAACGGGAGATGTGATTTCATTTATCCGTTGATGATTCCAACGCCGAAGGCGTAAAACCTGTAAAAACAATCGAGCCGTGGCGTTCTTTATAACCATCGGATCCTGGCGTATCTTTTCGATATAGGCGGGAATTTCCGTAAACATCTCCGGTTTCAAAGGAACCGGGAAATAGGATTTCGGTCGAAAGAGAAGAAAAAAAGGAAATAACATTATTTGATAAATAGGGAAGCGGATTTGAGTAGCTATCCCCGGCGTTCCCAGAATCAGAGAACTTATCCGTTCGGGATGTTTATGTGCAAAAAGTAGAGTGGGTAATGCCCCAAAACAATGGCCATAAATATGAATAGGGCGACTCGGATGCCTTCTTTGCAACTCGGTATCCATTGCTTCCACATCCAAGAGCCATTGACGATAATCCTAACAATCACCGCGGATCGCCTGACTATGCCCCGAACCCCGGCGATCCAGAGCGAACACCGGTGTATCTCGATCGGCCAGATAATTGGCCACTGGACTAAACCATTGAGAATGACTGATCAAACCATGTAAAAAGAGGATTGGAGTCCGGTGACCGTCGGCACCCCAGCTGGAATAATGCAGTTGAACTCCATCGGTGGTGGAAATCCAGGATGAACTTTCTGTCATAATATCCTTTCACTTTCTTAAAGATTCACTTCCGATCGCTTCAATAAACCGGAAACAGCAGATTGGATCGATTTCAATTTTTCTTCCACAGCCTTTCTTCCTGATTCAACAAAGTATGGAAACGAATCAAAATCATAAACGGGATACCGGCTTGTACTTGGCTCTATCACAACATCGGCCTGGCGTGCTTCATTGGCTCCATGCCACCAGGCAAGCAAACTCCAAGAGCGAGTCATCACTTCTTTGAAAGAAAATACACGAGAAAAATGACGATCCAAGGAAGGTAAATCAACTCCACCTCCCGGAAGAGATATCCCCGGTGTGGGCGCTACATTAATAGCGATTCGCATGCCACATCGCCTTCCATCCAGAATATCCACAGGAATACAAGTGATGAGCGCTCCATCCACCAGAATTCGGCCTTGACTGATCAGTGGCGGGAAAATTCCGGGAATCGCAGATGTCGCCCGAATCGCTTCGACAACTGAACCTCGATCAAAAACCACTCGGTGCCCGCTGCATAAGTCAGTGGCAACGACAGCCGATGGAATCGACAGGTCTTCAAAAGTGTGATCGCCAAATACTTTCTTTGCAGCCAGGTGTACCTTTTTTCCCATAAGAAATGCACTGCGTGGAAGCCAGGATATATCCTTAATCTTCTTATTCCGATCCATATATTCCTGTGCCAGCGCCAGCGATTGAGTAGCCGATCCTGTAAACGCATAAAGGATCGCAATAATTCCACCGATACTGGTTCCACAAATCACATCAACCGGGATTCTATTTTCCGCCAATACTTGCAAACCACCCAGATGAGCCAGTCCCCGTGCAGCTCCTGTTCCAAGAGCCAGCCCAATTTCCCGGCGAGTAATCCATCGGGCCATTCGGCTCCAAATACTCGAATAATCCGATTCATAATTTCCCTTTTCATCCAATCTGTCCGAATTATCCAAGTCATTTTTCCTCAGGGAATAACCCCATTGGGTCGATCCGGATCGATTACTATACTGTTCGTCCTTGTAATAGATCCATGTAAAATCCGCTTTGAGAAAAAGATCGGAGATATCTTTCCGATCATTCCCACAGTCGTTGTCTTGTCGTATACCTGCAACAACATCTCCGTATTCCAGCAAAGGCATTAGAGTGCGGGCCATCGATTGGGAAACAAGGAGAATTAAGTATTGATCGATACAACCCAGACTCCGCCATCGTTCAATGAGATTTCTTAACCAGGTTTCATTTTCTTCAACCTTCCAAACCTGAGCACCTGTGGTTCGAATAGGATTCGGTTCCCGAGGGAAAAAAGAAGGGATTTCTTCGATTGAATACGAACGATCCGGTACTATTTCCAACCGCTTGTCAGGACAAGCATCGATTAAGCAAGAGGCAGGAGAACAAATGCGGACAGATTGCAGTAATTTGTTTGCAATACTCGTTTGAGGAACGGATTCAGAGAATGGTATTAATAAAGCACAGGGAGAGCGAGGAATAGTCATCTCGTTCATTTGCCGCAGGCGCTTGCTTAATAATTGAACCAATACTTTATAGAGGCGGGGATTGGCTTCCAGCAAATGAAGAAACAATTCAGAAGATAGAACATATAAACACGAATCGGTATCGGCAATGATACTCGTAGATATGGGAGATTCGGTCAGGAGAGACATTTCGCCAAATACTTCTCCCGGTCCTAAACGTATATGCATTCTCATTTTTTGTCGATCGGAAGGGATCATTACTTTCATCCGGCCAGAGGCTATTGCATAAAAATACCGTCCGGTATCCCCTCTTTGACAGACAATGGTTCCTGCGGGGACAGAGCGACAATGAACAAATTCCGATAAGGAATGCAAATCGGCCTGCGATAGGCCGGCAAAAAAGGGAATATCGCATAATCCAAGCATATCATTTACCAATCGATATTATTATTCATCAATCAATTAAGACCGACAGGATCATCAACATGAGCAGAAACCGTCATTGCATTCTGTAATAATTAATCAACGAACCTGTATATATTCAATAAAAAAAAGGGGTGAAAGTATAGCCTTCACCCTGAAAATCCAGCCCACAATATAGGTAATTCAGTCTCATGCAAACTCTTTCAATACTCGAAAAGCATTCTGAGAGACATACCTTCAGATAGACCTTGAAAGAATCCATATATTACATAAATAATAGATTCTTTCTCCCGGTCAGTATCCGAGTATTCCCGCCCTCTTTTTCTTTGTTATTCTTCCATCATTTCACCCGATTTTCTCGTATAGTGCATCCAAGAATTGTTGTAAGGATTCGCCCTTCTCTCCAGGATTCGCACTGGATGTCGAGTTATTTCCCATGAGTGGAACACATCCGATATCGATTAGCAATTGATACCAATCCAACATATCCTGTCTGGTATTTCCCATTGGTCTATTCGATTCTCGAAATATCTCCACAATAGCCACAGGATTGAAATAGTCTCTCAAATCCTGAATTAAACCGATTCGAGTATCGTGGGGGAGATTCCAGAGTTCATTGATGACCACTTTTGTTTCTTCCGTTCCCCCACTGTATGCAAGAAGCCGTAACATCTGAGTACGTTCTTCACCCTGGAAGTTATCCAATGCCTTGCACAAATTCTGTCGAACTACCGGTTGCGATATCGAGGATTTCAATGCCAAGAGAACCATTCGATCTTCTTTGGTGAATTCGCCATTCAGAATCATAGAGCGAAGTAAAACAGCCAGTCCTTTTTCATCTCCCATTTCTATCAGAGCCTGGGCCGCCATTTTCGTTATATCGGGCCTTTCGCTCATCTGGAAGAGGCGATTCAATACCTGGACAGTTTCTGTTCCTCCTTGAATAATCTGTTTCATAACATGACCCTGGGTT